>DAISKX010000025.1:0-15274 GCA_036820725.1 Nitrospiraceae bacterium | reverse complement strand
GCGGTATCACTCGGGGAGGACTCGCTGTCTGTCAGATGAAGTCTTGAGCTATACAAATGATGGCTCCCCGGGCAGGACTCGAACCTGCGACCAGCCGGTTAACAGCCGGCTGCTCTACCAACTGAGCTACCGGGGAACAAGCTTCAATGATAGTGATCAGTATTGTAGCAAACTGACTTCACAAGGGGGAGCATTTTTTGAGGGTCGGAGCTACGGTTGTTTAGATATCAAAATCTTCGGTCTCATCTTCGTCTGAGGTCGCATCTGTGTTTCCTTCCGCAAGCGCCGCATAATGTTTTGCCCAGGTGATGTATAGGTTGCCACTATCGCGCATGGTATCTGCGGCCTTAATCAGTTTCTCTGCCAATTCGGGGTCTTTGCCCCCCGCATGAATCAGGGCGGCGCGCTGTTCGAGGGCTTTAGGAAACTCACCGATCATGCCGCAGATACTCCCAAGCAGTTCTCTTATGACATTGTCTTCTTCAGGCATAATCTACGCTCCGAGATTGGTGCTTGGTTTCATTGACGCGCCTGTTTGCACCAACAAAAAACCCCATAGCTGGATGCTATGGGGTTTAAACAACTTATGATCTCTTAGCCTTGATAGGCTTGTCCCAACGCTGCTGATTCTCCCTGATGTGACATGAGACTGCCATTAGCGCTGACAGCCTGCATGACAATCGCCTGATGCTTGGCAGCGTTGCAAACAACCACGCAGAGCTCGCATCCTTTGCAGCGGTCGATGTTCACCTCGGCCACCATTTTGGTGCTGTTCAGGTCTAAGCAATTGGCTTCCGGACAATACATGATACAGAGACGGCAGCCTTTTTTCGCCACACATTTCTCGTCAATAACCTGGGCAACGTTATACATGCGGATAGGTTCCTTTTCTTAAGCTGCGATGGCTGGATTCCCTACTTTCAGCTCCACGTTATTCTTTTCCGCCCACTCTGCTCCTATTTCATAGGCTCGCTTCACGGTGGCCAAGTTCTTTGCGAGAAGCATCTCTTTCTTGGCAAATTTCTTCTTGATGGCTTCGTCGAGTGAAGCTGTACCGCCTGAGGCAACGAACTTTTTGCCGAACCGTTCCTGGAGCGCTCCGTCGAGTGCTTCCATACTGACACACTTGGTTATTCCAGCAACGGATCCAATCATGGTCATGTTTGTTGAAAGTTCGGTTCCAGCCACTTCGAGAGCGATCTGAGTGCCAGGAATGTAGAGGGTAGCAACATTCAAATCTTTCAAACGTTGTACATCCTCTTCAGACAACAACGGAATGTCAGAATTGATGATCACGACGCCGCCTTCCTTGATCCCGGAATAAAACGGCATCGTATAGCTTTTGCCCATCGTAATAACTTGAGGATGGAACACTTCAATCACGTCCGGAAAGACAAGCTCGCCGCGATCATAAATACGTTCAATGCCGATCCTGCAATAACTCTCTGCCGGTGCCATACGCTTTTCTGCACCGAAGAAAGGATTAGAGATAGAAAACTTGCCATCCCGATTGGCAGCCATGGCCATCACGTGAGCGGCGGTAACAGCACCCTGACCGCCAAGTCCCGACATTCGAATATTCAGTCTTTTCTTAATCATAAAGCCTCCCTGGTCCTATGCCTCTTGGCTGGCCAACTGTTTGGCTGCAGCTTTCCTCTCCTTGTCTTTCGCGGCTACTTCCGCCAAGAGTTGCTTCGCCGGCTCACTAACGTATTCTTTGTACGCAAAGCGTTCGGCGGGCTTTTCTGAATCACGCATCTCCTGCAGTCCTTCCATGCTATTTTTCCCGATTTCGAGAATGCAGGGAGTATAGAGCTGCAGATAGGTGGGACCGATTTCGCGGGCAATCAGTACCGCATTGCGAATGACTTTTTCCACTAGGGACGGCTTGCTCACCGTGCAGTTCACGACATAATGACAGCCAGATTCCCGTGCAATCTCGGGAAGTCGTACTTTTTCGAAAAGTTTCCCGACCGGCGCCATCTTGGCAACGAACCCTTTCTGCATGAGGCCGCTCTCTTGTCCCCCGGTGTTCGCATAGAGCTCATTATCGAAGCAAATTGTGGTGAACTTTTCCTGTCTGAACCAAGCCTGCAGAGTCATGTCCAATCCAATATCTACCGTCGCTCCATCTCCGGCCAGGACCACAACATCTTTAACCCGATCAGGGAATCGGACACTCAATGCCCTCTTGAGGCCCGAGGCAATGGCATTCTGATTTCCAAATAGGGAGTGAATGTTATGAACGGCAACCATGGGAAATACCAAGCTCGTGCAGCCTGTTGATCCCACCATGACAGTATCCTCAGGATTCGGTAGTGAGGCCAAAATGTAACGAAATGCCATGGACTCAGGACAACCTGCACAAAGCGAGTGTTGTTCAATGAGTTCTTTCGAATTTCCTATGTCCTTCCATCCTCGATCTTCTTTGCCGTACGTGGCGCTCTTGACCAGATCCTGATAGTCCGACGGCATGATGTCATATAGGTCTGGCGAAATCTTGATTCGCTCTTTGCTCATGTATGCCTCCTCAAACGCTTTTTGTTACGTGAACTATGCCTTCTAGCCGGTTTCAGCTTCCTCGTCCAGCCAAAGACTCGGCTCTCATACCCAATGCAGTCTTGATCTCAGACACGATGATCTCCGGCGGCATAGTCATACCACCACACACATGTGGACCGGCATGCACTCGCTCAGGATTAGGAAGAGTAGCCCGTATCTCTTTTGCCAGCCAACCGGTGACATTAAATTCTGGAACAAAAATGTGTTTGGCATGTTTCGTTGCTTCTCGAATTTCATCGCCTGGCCAAGGCCTCAACGACTTCACTTTCACCAGCCCGCAACGTACGCCTTCGTCGTCGAGCAACCGAATCGCTTCACGACCCTGCGACACTGCGGTACCGGATGCGACAATAAGAATATCGGCATCGTTGTTTTCCGCGTCGATCAATCCGTTCAGCCAGTGAATCGTATGTTTGCGCGATCGTTCCACAGCCGCCCAAACTTCCTGCTGCCAACTGGCGTGAGTGGCGTAGGAAATATAGTTGCTCTTCATCACAAATGGATCGCGCATCATTCGAACGGGAGGACATTCCATGTCCATACAGGGTACGGGTGACCTATACGGATCATAAGGCGGCAAGCACATATTCGATGGTGTGAGATTTACGACGTCCTTCGTATGAGTGACAAAAAATCCATCGCAACAAAGAGCCAGAGGTAGATGTACATCGGGTTCTTCGGACACCATATATCCCTTGAGAATCCAATCAAAAAAATCCTGAGCGGTCTCTGCATGCCACACCAACATACCTGTGTTGAGCAGATACGCGATTTCAAGTGTGTCCGGCTGAATGGAGAGTGGTGAATTGATCCCCCGACAGGTGACGATCATTTGAATAGGAAGCCTGGCCCCCGCCCACATCGGGAAATTTTCCATAGCACGCATGGTTCCCGGACCCGCAGTGGTCGTAAAAACGCGGGCTCCGCCAAACGCGGCACCGGCACACTGAGACATCACGGCAAACTCACTCTCCCCGCGAAAGTAATCACCGATGTATCCTTCGGCAAAGAGTTCGCCTATCAGGGCGGCAGCTTCGCTTTGCGGAGTGATTGGGTATGCAATCATCACATCGCAGCTAGCTCGGCGAAGAGCTTCCTTGATCACCTCGCTGCCTGTAAAGAATGATGCGGTTCTTTCAGCCTCATGCATTAGCGCCCAAGGGTCTGTGTAAGTCTGGCCTTTCTTGTTTTGTTTCCCAATGACTGAGTGTGTTTCTGCCATGGACCCAGCCTCCTTTCGAATCGTCCTGCCTGAACTGTGATCAGTTCGAGGTGGAGCTCTTGGCTGCTGTCAGCCGTGGTTGGACGGTACCTTTTAACTTTCTGACCCACTGGGCCAAGGTCATAATCTTTTCAACAGATGCATCCCGAAAAGAGAGCATTGCATCTTCATGTCCGGCCTGCGCACACATCGCAATTGTATAACAAGACGTTCCGCCCCGAATTATTTTGAGCGATAGATTGGCCTGATGGCAATGCACTCCCACAAACATGCAACAGTCAATCTTATTATGCCAAATTGTTAAATTAGGATGATTAGGATTGATTTCAACTTCAGGATTGATTTTGGGATACTTGGGGCGATAGTCCGGCATCGGAATAAGCATAGCCTTTTGCCCGGGCTGGACACACTCTTTCAACGTCTCATATAAGTGCCGCACAGCCGCCGCCTTCTTGGCGGCTTTCTCATTCCATGCCCATAATACAAGCGGACCTGGAAAGATCGTAGGTACTTGCGCAAGAAGAAATTGTTTGGCAGCCTCTTCATACGCTTTTTCTTCGGAAACAATGACTCCGTTGATATGGCCTTCCCCTGGGTTTGGGAGTCGGATCCCCATGCTCGCCGCTGCGGGGGGAAGAAAATGTTCCGGGCCTGGTAGAACACGATACTGAGTCATTCGGATGTACTCACTTTTTTGAGTTGAGAAAGATAAAACACAAGGGGTCTCCGACTCTTACGTAAGATAAGGTTACTCTATGCTTTTTTCACAGTATCTGCAACACAGCAGAAGGCCCACCACGATGAAATTTAGGGCTACAAGGCGAGGGAGTTGCTAGGCCTATTGGGTTAGCCGACTAGAAACGTCAATGGCATGCTAAGTCTGCATTATAGTGGGGAAACTTTTAAGTTGTCAATCGACATATGCAATCAAATCGAGATCCAAATAGTTAACGACAAGTTGAAGTGCAAGGATCTCCGATCCAAGCCCAAAGGATTTATATCACAAGCATTGGCCCGATAACCTATTTGCATATGAAAGTGTTATTGAAGTCCTTATGTCCTCTCTTTCATGGGAAAACCTGTAGAAACGGATGGACCTCAACCCGCTTAAACACTCCAAATATTATTATTAGGGGGCTTCCTATCCAAACTGTTCCGCCCTCTCATAGGGAGTCGGCTTTTATCACGATAAGAACTTCCAGCATGATCCGTAAGTGGCCCAGCCAAAATCACTCGACCTCGGCTATGATATGGTCTCCATTCGTTCGAGGTGCGTAGCCCGATGAATTTTCCTTTTTGCCTGGCCATCCAGACTATCAAAGCCCATCACAAACGTTGTTAACACGGTAACCGAAGGTTCACCGTTGTCCTTCTGATGCACGCCGGATCAAATTGCCGACTCCTCCAACGGGATTCGATCTTTGTAACCCCGGCTGAGTTCGTGCCACCAGCGGATTTCCGTCTCACCTAGTTTCCAGCATAGGTAAACGATACGACCTTCATGGGAATAGGGAAAGTCACAGAGCCCGGCATTCACATCCTTAACAACGACTCCCAGGTCATGAACGGCTTGAAGATTTGAGCTGACGTCATGAAGGGCTCGGATATACAGAGAGCCAAATTGACTACCACCACTCGAATGAGCATTAGCACTGGCTTTTTTGATATCCTCACTCGTTTGAACCAGGACGGTCTTGGCACGCCTGATAGCTGTGAAGTGCGATCGTAACTGTGGTATAAGTTCGTTAGCTTCAGCTATTGTGAAGACATGCTCAGGGATCTCGTTTTCTTCCGGGGTGGACATATCTTTCCTTCATACATACATATAGGCGCCCAAAGTTCTTTAACATATTCAATATTTGCCTGCAACCGGTAGCGAAGGGCTCACTCCCCACAATTCCATGACACGGCTTCAAATTCATTTGTGTCTACTTGTTTGACCGCTCAATTTGTTGACCCCTCAACTGGAATGGCATTCCAGAATGATTTTTCTGGGTGGCACTCTTGTACAGTCTTCTATTGACAAATTTCAGCAGCCTCGTTATGCTTCACGTAGCTTCCGGTTCGACTAAGGTTTTCTCTCCTTATATCATTCACACTCCGAGACCCATCTCGAACTAACAATCTGAATCTAAAAAACTCGTAACCGACCTATTGGTTCTGCAAGTACAGTGTGATTCGTTTCTCCAAAAGCAAAGACAATCGACATCTTCACTATTGATAGTCCTCGCCATTGGCAATCGAGCGACTGACACCAGAAACCTGAATTCCACCCATTGTAGATGGAAGTCCACCGTTTTCTCATCCTGCAACGCATTGAAAGAGCGTAATGCTCGGTAGGGAGTCGTATGGCACAGGTTAAGGGGGAGATTATGCATCTTGCCGAATTGAAACAGAAGACGATCGCCGATCTTAATGAAGTGGCTCGTGAGTTGAAGATCGACGGGGCGGCCAATCTAAGGAAGCAAGAACTGATTTTTGCAATCCTTCAGGCACAAACCGAAAAGAACGGCGTCGTTTTTGGTGAAGGCGTACTTGAAACGCTTCCCGACGGCTTTGGGTTTTTGAGGGCCCCTGACTCAAATTACCTGCCTGGGCCTGATGACATTTATATTTCACCTTCTCAGATTCGGAGATTCAATCTCCGCACAGGCGACATCGTTTCAGGTCAGATACGCCCGCCGAAGGAGACGGAACGGTATTTCGCGCTTCTCAAGGTCGAGAAGGTTAATTTTGAAGACCCGGAAGTTGCGCGGGACAAGATTCTTTTTGATAACCTGACGCCGCTCTATCCGGAAGAACGCATTAAACTCGAGTTTGATCAAGAAGAGTACTGTACCCGCGTCATGGACTTGACTACACCCATCGGTAAAGGGCAACGCGGATTGATCGTCGCGGCACCACGAACAGGCAAGACAATGTTGTTGCAGGCCATCGCTCGGGCCATCCTGAAGAATCATAAGGAAATTGTCCTTATTGTCTTACTTATCGATGAGCGTCCCGAGGAAGTGACTGATTGGCAACGTCAGGTGAAGGCCGAGGTGATCAGCTCAACCTTCGACGAACCTGCCCAACGGCATGCCCAGGTTGCCGAGATGGTCCTGGAGAAAGCGAAGCGACTGGTTGAACATAAAAAGGATGTTGTGATCTTGCTTGACAGCATCACGCGACTAGCTCGTGCCTACAATACGATTGCACCGCCTAGTGGAAAAGTATTGTCAGGAGGGCTTGATTCCAATGCATTGCAACGGCCTAAGCGGTTTTTTGGCGCGGCGAGGAATATTGAGAACGGCGGTAGCCTGACAATTATGGCGACGGCTCTTATCGATACGGGAAGTCGCATGGATGATGTCATCTTTGAGGAATTCAAAGGGACCGGCAATATGGAAGTTCACCTCGATCGTCGCCTGGCGGACAAGCGTATTTTCCCAGCGATTGACATTGGCCAATCCGGCACTCGAAAAGAAGAGTTGCTGGTCGACCGCGATCGTTTAAATAAGATGTGGATCTTGCGCAAGGTTCTCAGTCCACTGGGAACCATGGAAGCAATGGAATTCCTCATGGACAAGATTCAGGGGTCGAAGACCAATCAAGACTTCTTGCAGTCCATGAATCGGTAGGGAGCGCTTGCCTGTCCGTTCTCATCCGGTGTAAATTTCAAGCTTGTCGGAAATGAAAATGTTATTCGTAGGCGGCAGAGTGAAGGAGTACGCATGAAAAAGGGGATTCATCCGGTCTATCGAGAGTCAGTCGTCCACTGTGCCTGTGGAAATAGTTTTAAGACCAGATCGACCGTCGGGAACATCAATGTTGATATTTGCGCCAATTGCCATCCCTTTTTCACCGGGACGCAAAAAATCGTGGACACTGAAGGGCGAGTGGAACGCTTCAAGAAGAAGTACGCCAAAAAAGAAAAGTAGCCTTCTGACACGATCTTTGAGAGACCCTGCTTCACCAATGGGGCAGGGTCTCTTGTTTTTTGTAAGGGCCCAGGTCGAGAAGAGGATACGCTTACGGTGATACAGGAAGCGATGCTCAAGAAGTGGGAAGGCATTGCGAGTCGTTACGCAGAGCTGACGGAACAGCTTATGGACCCGACTGCCGTGAGTCAGCCAACGCTGCTGCACAAGATTAACAAGGAGCGTATGGAGATTGAACAGTTGGCGCAAGGACATACTGCATACCGCGCCTTGCGACAGCAGTTGTTGGATGTAGAGCAAATGGTGGGAGACTCTGCCTCTGGCTCTGAAATGAAAGAATTGGCGGCCGAAGAAGTTATTCAGTTACGTCACCGCTTAACAGACATGGAGGAGCAATTCCGGGAGCTTTTGATGCCGAAAGATCCTCGGGACGAAAAAAATCTCCTTCTTGAAATACGGGCGGGAACGGGCGGTGATGAGGCTGCCCTATTTGCCGGGGACCTGTTTCGCATGTACGTAAAATACGCTGAACGTCAGGGCCTTCAGCTGGAGGTCGTAGAGGCGTCCGACACCGGCATCGGAGGGTATAAAGAAGTGATCGTGCTCATGGAGGGCAAGGGTGCTTACGGCCGGCTCAAATATGAAAGCGGCGTTCATCGCGTGCAACGGGTGCCTGTGACAGAAGCCAGTGGTCGTATCCATACTTCGACGGTGACTGTCGCGGTCATGCCGGAAGTCGACGAAGTCGATGTGCAGATCGATCCCAAAGATTTGAGGATTGACACATTCTGCTCGTCTGGGGCCGGTGGCCAAAGTGTCAATACAACGTATTCGGCTGTTCGGATCACGCATCTTCCCACCGGCGTCGTGGTGAGCTGTCAGGACGAGCGATCCCAACTCAAAAACCGCAACAAGGCCATGCGCACGTTACGCGCCCGCATTGTAGACGCAGAGCGTGAAAAGCAGGAGGCCCTCATTGCACAGAATCGGAAGGCTCAAGTGGGTACGGGCGATCGAAGCGAAAAGATCCGCACATACAACTTCCCTCAGAACCGTCTCACCGATCACAGGATTGGATTGACTATTCATAAACTCGATCAGGTACTTGACGGGAATTTGGAGGAAGTCGTGCACGCTCTCAGGACGTATTACCAGAATGCCGAGGTTGCCGGAGTCTGACCGGAATGCAGATATCTGACGCATCGACTGCGACCAGAATTTCACTCAACCAGGTGCTGAGAGAAGCCACAGCCAGACTTAGGGAAGCTGGAATTCAATCGGCTGAGCTGGAAGCGGTCTGGTTGCTGGAGAGGGCATTACACCTCACGTCATCAGGATTCATTGTCGACCGAGACCGAATTCTTCATCCGAAAGAATGTGCGGCTGCGGAGGCGCTGATCAATCGCCGAGTCACCCGGGAGCCACTTCAGTATATTTTAGGCACACAGGAATTTTGCGGCCTCGAATTTGAAGTGGATTCCCGCGTGCTCATCCCTCGCCCCGAGAGCGAGTTGCTCGTTCAGCAAGCGGTGCAGAGTCTGGACTTGGATTTAGCTGTGACGATCGCAGACATCGGAACCGGTTCCGGATGTCTCGCTGTCTCCTTAGCAAAGGCCTTACCCGCAGCCACAATCTATGCGCTAGATCTTTCTGAACCCGCACTCCAAGTAGCAAGGCGGAACGTCGGTCGACATACACTTGAAGATCGAATCGTCTGTTTGCGGGGAGATCTGTTTATGCCATTGGGTCACCTAGGATTAATGGGTAAAGTGGATATCATCGTTTCTAATCCTCCCTACGTGACTGAAGCCGAATGGTCGCAGCTTCAGCCGGAAGTGCGGGCATTCGAGCCCCGCTCTGCATTACATGGAGGGCAGGACGGCACACATGTTCACAGACGTCTTCTAGAGGAGGCGTGGAGATATCTCACTCCTGGTGGCTTGTTATTGATGGAAATGGGATGGCGTCAGTCGGCGACGGTCTACGACTTGGTAGTCCGTGCCGGACGTTATGCGACACCTACTCTTTGCTTTGACGAAGCAGACATTGCCCGTGTGCTGCGGGTCCGAACGCTAGACAGAAGCTGAGGTCCTATATGGATCGCATCGTCATCACCGGGGGAGCACCATTGCGGGGAGCTGTCCGCATCAGCGGGGCAAAGAATTCGGCGCTGCCGATTCTGGCTGCAACAATTCTCGGGGGTGGAGAATGCGTGCTCTCGAATGTTCCTCATGTGGTCGATGTGGTGACGATGGGCAAATTGCTGCGGATCTTAGGGGTGTCTGTGACCCGTGAGGGCCATCACACAGTGGTTCGTCCACAGTCCGTCAGCTCTACAGAAGCTCCCTATGATCTGGTGAGAACGATGAGAGCGTCCGTGCTCGTCCTCGGTCCTCTAGTGGCACGCTGGGGAGAAGCGATTGTTTCTTTGCCCGGTGGATGTGCTATTGGGTCACGCCCCGTCGACCTGCACCTGGCCGCGCTCGCCAAGTTGGGCGCCGAGATTGAAATCGAACACGGCTATATCAAAGCCAAAGCAAACCGATTGCGTGGAGCCCACATCTACTTCGACACGCCGACCGTGACCGGTACTGAAAATCTGATGATGGCCGCCTGTCTGGCTGATGGTACGACGACCCTCGAAAATGCAGCAAAGGAGCCTGAAATTTGCGATTTGGCCGACTTCCTCGTGAAACGAGGGGCGCGAATCGCAGGGGCAGGGTCAGATGTCATCTCCATCGAGGGTGTCGCAAGTTTGCACGGTGCGGATCATGAGGTGATTCCCGACCGTATCGAAACGGGCACCTATCTCGTTGCGGGAGCCATTACAGGAGGCGATATCGTCGTGGAACGATGTCGCCCGAGTCATCTTGAAGCGCTGCTCGTTAAATTGAGAGAAGCTGGGGCAGACATTTACGAGGACAAAGAGTGCATCCGACTTCGTGCGCAGACTCCGCTCAAGGGAACAAATGTGAGAACATGTCCGCATCCCGGCTTCCCCACCGATATGCAGGCCCAGTTCGTGGCCCTCATGGCGGTGTCGGAAGGCACCAGTGTCATCACCGAGACGGTGTTCGAAAGCCGCTTTATGCATGTAGAAGAGTTGCGGCGCATGGGTGCCGATATTCGAGTAGATGGGAGCCGTGCGATGGTGACAGGGAAGACCAGCTTAGCCGGTGCTCCGGTGATGGCCTCGGACCTGCGCGCGAGTGCCGGTCTCATTTTAGCCGGACTGGCTGCAGAAGGGTCGACGGAGATTTCACGGGTATACCACCTAGATCGAGGGTACGAACGAATTGAGGAAAAATTGCTAGGTGTCGGCGCCACGATCGAACGCAGAAAGGATTAACTCGAAGGAAAATCGGCAACCGGGCCTCTCCTAAAGCGCCTCGGTTAAACTTCCGCACACCGTATGCTCACGATCGCCCTTTCTAAAGGTAAGCTCTTCCATCCCATCTTGAAGTTGTTCGAGAAGGCAGGCTATGGAACCAGGGGGCTGACGGCGGAGACGAGAAAGCTTGTGCTTCCCTGTCTCAAGAAGGAGGTCACGTTTCTTGTTGTTAGATCCAGCGACGTACCGACGTATGTCGAATATGGTGCCGCCGATGTGGGGATCGTGGGAAAAGACGTGCTTTTGGAGCAGGATAGTGACGTCTATGAGCCGTTGGATTTAAAGATCGGAGCGTGTAGAATCTCCGTCGCTGTGTTGCAAGGACAGGAATCACGCGATTGCTTGTCCTCCAAAATTCGAGTGGCCACGAAATACCCAAAGGTCACGGAGCGATACTTCAACCAAAGGGGCATCCCGGTCGAAATTATCAAGCTATACGGGTCCATCGAGCTCGCACCGATTGTGCGGTTGTCCGACCGGATCGTGGACTTGGTCGAAACCGGGGATACGCTCAGAGCACACAACCTGATTGAAACCGAAGTGATCGCGGAATCAACTGCACGACTGATCGTCAACCGTGCCAGTCTGAAATTGAAGCACCGGACTTTGACAGCATTGATAGATGCGTTGAGGCGTTGTGTGAAGACCAATACTCGTAGCATCTCAAGAAGCCGCGGTCGTCTGAAGAGCCTGGGAAAGGCAAGGGGATCGGTTAGGACCAGATGAAAATCATTTCCCGTACCGATCGTGCCTTTGCTGCGGTGCTTAAACGCGTCACTGGTCGTGGCCGGATTCAAAGCGCGGGCGTCGAGAAAAGCGTGAAGGCCATTCTGAATGCCGTCGAGCACGGTGGAGACCGTGCGATACTCCGATTCACAAAAAAGTTTGATCGTGTTTCGTTGAAGGTTGATCAGATCCGAGTTTCCGCCAATGAAATCAAGGATGCGTATTACCACATCCGAAAGGATGAGGGAGATGCGTTGCGCTACGCCGCTCAACGCATCATTTCCTTCCATGAACGACAGCGGACAAAAACCTGGATGTACCAAGAAAATTCTGCCACGTTGGGGCAACTTGTGACCCCTCTGGATGCGGTCGGTCTCTACGTGCCGGGTGGTAAAGCGGTGTATCCCTCATCGGTGCTCATGTGTGCTATCCCGGCAAAAGTCGCCGGCGTGCGGCGGATCGTCATGTGCACGCCGACCTCAAAAGGAATGCTCAATCCCTATCTGTTGGTGGCGGCCGACATCGCCGGCGTCGATGAAATTTATCGGGTGGGAGGGGTTCAGGCTATCGGGTCAATGGCATACGGCACCACCACGATCCCCAAGGTCGACAAAATCGTGGGACCGGGTAACGTCTATGTCGCAACGGCCAAGCGCATGCTGTATGGCACGGTGGGAATCGATATGGTGGCCGGACCCAGTGAGTTGCTCGTCGTGGCTGACGCAGAGGCGAAGCCTGCGCATGTGGCGGCGGATCTATTATGTGAAGCGGAACATGATGAGGATGCTCAGGTCTATCTGGTGACCACTTCCGAGCCGTTGGCTAAAGAGGTGGTTCGCCTCCTTCAGACCCAATTGAAAGGACTGCAGCGGGAAAAAATTGCGACGAAATCTATCACCCGACATTTCGTGGCCTTCATCGTAAGCACCATACAGGAAGCGATCGATGTGGCGAATGAGATCGCGCCGGAACATTTGACGTTGTCAGTGGACCGGCCATTCGACTACTTGGAACAGATTCATCATGCAGGAGCATTGTTCCTCGGAAGGTATACGCCGCCGGCTGTCGCCGATTATGTCGCCGGCCCCAACCATGTGTTACCTACGGGAGCAACGGCGAAGTTCTTTTCGCCGCTTTCGGTCGGTGATTACGTAAAGGTTAGCAATATCGTGCATTATACGAAGGAAGAGTTGAGGCAGGCGAAGGATCACATTGTGCGGCTGGCACATATCGAAGGTTTCGATGCCCACGCTAAATCAGCCCAGGGCAGGTTTTCATGAAACCACATGGTCTGTCAAGACGCGCGGAAATCGAGCGATCGACGAAGGAGACGCAGATTCATGTCGAACTGGTTTTGGGCGGGAGTGGCCAGGGGAAAGTGGCCACGACTATCCCATTTCTCGATCATATGCTGACCCTGTTCTCCAAGCATGGATTTTTTGATCTCACAGTCCGTGCCACGGGAGATACGGATATTGATGAACATCATACGGTTGAGGACATCGGAATCGTTCTTGGAACTGCGCTGAAGGAAGCATTGGGAAAGAAGGAGGGGATCAAGCGCTTCGGGTTTGCATCGGTTCCGCTGGACGAAACCCTGGTACAGGTGACGATCGATTTAAGCGGCCGTCCCTACCTCGTGTATCGGGTCGACCTTCCGGATCGGAAAATCAAGACCTTCGATCTTGGACTGTTCGAAGATTTTTTCCAAGCCTTTGTCACTCACGGCGCGTTCAATCTGCACGTCAATCTGCTGTATGGCCGCAATCCACATCACATTATGGAGGCCATCTTCAAGGCGTTCTCCAAGGCGTTGGATCAAGCAACGACCTTTGATGAACGCGTCTCCGGTGTGTTGTCGACCAAAGGCCAGTTGTAATCTTTCTTAGCTCTTTGTCATCAGGTCGCAATGATTGCCATTATTGACTATGGTATGGGGAACTTGCGCAGTGTCCAAAACGCGTTTGAGATGGTTGGACACCGGGCGGTCGTCACCCGCGATGCCCACGTCATCTCTGACGCGAGCCATGTGGTGTTGCCCGGCGTGGGAGCCTTCGGCGATTGCATGGGCAATCTGTCTCGGTACGACTTACTTGACCCGATCCACAAAACTGTACAGTCGGGAAAGCCGTTTCTAGGCATTTGCCTTGGTCTCCAAGTCTTGTTCACCGAAAGCGAGGAATTTGGCACCCATCGCGGGTTGAACATCATATCCGGTCGCGTCAGGCGGTTCACACATGAGGACGCCAGGTGTGCGGGACATCAACGATTTGGCACGGATTTGAAAATCCCGCACATGGGATGGAATGAGATCGAGATTGTACGACCAACGCCGGTTTTTGGAGGGATAAAAACCGGCGTCCATTGTTACTTTGTGCACTCGTATTATGTCGAGCCTGAAGACGGCCGATTCATTTCGAGCGTCACCGAGTATGGGATTCGGTTTGTGTCCTCTGTGTGGAAAGACAATGTCGTGGCCTGTCAATTCCATCCGGAGAAAAGCCAGGCGATCGGGTTACAGCTTTTAAAGAATTTTGGTGCATGGAGATGATATCGTCTGGATGGGTTGTCATCGCCCTTTCCGGGGTTTTCGCGCTGGCGGTTGCCGGGTGTAGCGGGAAGAAGGTCACTACCAAAATCCTTGTCCCAACCGACACATACCGAGTGCAGAAGATTGCCATCGTTCCCTTTGAGACCATATCGACCCCCCAGGCCTTGAACTTGGACGGTCCTTCGTTCTCGGTTCCTGCCGGGGTCAAACGGTCGGATATCTCTGTTGCTGCACCGCCACCCTCCGAGGTCCCTCCTCGTATTGTGAGTAAGGTACGACCTTCGGCTGCGGATACAGTGACGGACCTTGTGTGGAGCAAGCTGAAGGTACGGTCTGGTCTTCAGGCGGTCCCTCCTGAACAGGTACGGAAAGTCCTTCGGGGCCTACGTCTGGAGATGCCTGATCACTCAGTAGATCAGGTTGCCCCCAAGGTCGCAGAACGCCTTGGAGTGGATGCAGCGCTCATTGGCAAGGTTCACGTCTATCAAGAGCGTGTTGGAAGCCGCCTTGGTGCAAATCCACCAGCTGTGGTCGGCTTTGATATGAAGCTTGTCGCGCGTGATGGGACAGTGCTCTGGGAAGGTAACTACTACGAGAGACAGCGGCCGATGACAGAAGATTTCTGGGGCTTTATCCAGCGCCGCGGGGTCTTTGTGACAGCCGACGAACTCGCCGAATATGGGGCCGAACAACTCGCCAAAGAATTTCCATTCGGTGGATCAGCGTCAAACTGACTCCGAGTGTTTTCGAGTGTTTTATGGTAAAGCGATGATTGTTATTCCGGCAATCGATCTGAAGGACGGACGGTGCGTGCGTCTTCGTCAAGGGGACATGGCTGCCGAGACGGTGTACTCTCATGATGTCGCAACCGTGGCGGCGGAATGGCAAGAGAGAGGGACCTC
>DAISKX010000024.1:0-15394 GCA_036820725.1 Nitrospiraceae bacterium | reverse complement strand
GCATGAGACCGAGGATGACAGCGGTGGAGATCGTCAGGCACAGGTCGCCGGTATGATGGTCGGCACCGCACTGATGTTCACCGGGTTCCTGAACATCTTTCTGTCGATCAGCGGTGGATTCGAAATCAACGTGGTCCCGTTCCTGATTTACTTCGCCGGTCTTGCCGTCTGGGCCAACTCCGTGTTCGAGAACCCCACGTGGCGATATTCCATCATGGGCATCGCCATCTTGTTAGGGCTGGCCTTCTACCATTATGGTGAAGTGCTCTTCTGGCATAAACAGGTCGTCTTCTGGATCACGGTGGTCATCGTTGTCTATTTCATGTTCAGTGAGCCGAAGAAGCCTGCTTGACCAGGCAGGATTTTTCCCGCACATGGCAGCGATGACGATCTCCGTCATCATTCCGACGCTGAACGAAGAATCCACATTGGCACGCACGCTGGAACACACGTTTCGGCTCGGTTTCGATGAGATCATCGTCGTCGATGGCGGCAGCACGGATCGGACTCGGGAACTGGTGCTTCGGTTTTCTCTGGTACAGCACCGTCCCGCCATTACGGCCTGTCCTGTGCTGGCCACCACCGCTCCACGCGGACGGGCGGTTCAGATGAATGCAGGCGCCGAATTGAGCCGCAATGATATCCTGTTATTTCTTCATGCCGACACGCTTCTCCCGGACGAGGCGCGGGATGCGATCGTGAACGCCATGTCAGAGCCCACCTGCGCCGGGGGGCGTTTCGAAGTGCAATTCGATGAGAACACCGCACTCGGTTCGATCATCAGCACCATGATGAATGTGCGATCGAGAGTGAGCGGTATTGCGACCGGAGATCAGGCCATCTTCGTGCGCCGGGAGACATTCAAGGCGATGAGAGGATATGCCGCCATCCCGTTGATGGAAGATATCGACTTCACCCGTCGGCTCAAACGGCGGGGCCGTGTCGCGATACTGCGGCACCAGGTGACGACCTCGTATCGGCGATGGGAGAATCAGGGTCCGGTCCGTACGATGGTCCTGATGTGGGCGCTCAGGCTCCTCTATTGGTGTGGCGTGAATCCCAAAAAACTCTCCCGCTTCTATGCAGCGGTGAGGCGAGAGGACCTCTGACCACAAAAAATATGACGTGATGAATTCCCTCCTTGAACATCCAAGGCGACGTGACTCCCGAACCCTAAACCTTGTGATCGAGGACGCGTGACGAGAAACGAGAGACGTCCCGACAGCGAAGGACGGGCCCCACAGCCTGCGAAGAGCGCAGATTGCGCGTTGATCATCTTTGCGAAGGCGCCGGTTGCGGGGCAGGTCAAGACCCGTCTCTGCCCGCCGCTCACGGCAGATGAAGCGGCTACGTTGCAGGGAAGCTTCATCCTCGATACGCTCGAACGTTCCCGCGCAGCAATCCAGAAATTCCGGTTGCCAATCACCCGCTATCTTGCTTGTTCACCATCATCTACCCATGTCTTTTTTCAAATCATGGCCGAGCGGCATGGAGTGCAGTTGCTCGAGCAGACAGGAGAGAAGCTCGGTGAGCGTATGCATACCGCGTTCATCACTTTGTTTGCCAAAGGATTCACACAGGTGCTCATTGTCGGAACCGACCTCCCTTCCCTTCCTCTCCAGCACTATCAGCAGGCCGTCGCGATGCTCGGTGCGCATGAACTCGTGCTGGGACCAGCTGAAGACGGGGGCTATTACCTTGTAGGACTCACCAGGCCGGTTCCCGAGTTATTTCGTGACATTTCGTGGTCGACCGATCAGGTGCTCGCTCAAACCCGCGAACGAGCTCAGCAGGCTGGACTCAGAACCAGTTTGCTGCCCATCTGGCGAGACGTGGACACCATCGAGGACCTCCAGGCTCTGATCGAAGCCAATCGTCACGATATGAAACTACCCAAACAGGAGCGGGTCTTTTCGACGAGAACCGGCGGCGCACTTGATATGATCGCCAAACGGTTGCGGTTGCGCCTACAAAAAAGCGGGGCCACGCCATGACCAAGCGTATTGCGCTGATCACCGGAGGCGCCCGTGGAATCGGGCGAGCGATTGCCTTGGACCTCGCTGCGCACGGATGGTCCATCGCCATTTGTTACCGTACCAGTCTGGCAGATGCCGAGGCGACCAAGGCCGGCATCATCGAGCGCGGCGGACAGGCTCTCTCGCTTCAATGTGATGTGTCGGATCCGAATGCGGCGCAACAACTTGTCACCCATGTGGAGCAGCAGTGGGGAGGCATTGACGTCCTGATCAACGGCGCCGGTCCCTATCATCGGGTCAATCTCTTTGATGAAACCATTGCCGGTTGGCGCGAGATGTTCGACGGTAATCTGCACCCGATCTTCTACCTGGCACAGATGGTCGCTCCCGGCATGAAGGCGCGTACATACGGGCGCATCGTGAATTTCAGTATGGCCAACGCCGACCGGATGGTGTCGCAACCCGATGTGACCGCGCATTACATTGCGAAAGCCGGCGTCCTGATTCTCACGCGCACCCTGGCGAAGCTCCTCGCCCCCTATGGGATCACCGTCAATGCAATTTCGCCCGGCTTCATCGATTCCGGCAGCGCACCACCAGGAGAACTGGCAGGGGTCGACAAACGCATTCCGGCCGGGTATATCGGTACCGTCGGGGACACGGTTGGGGCCGTCCGCTATCTTCTTTCGGATGAGGCTCGATATGTAAATGGATCCAATATCCAGATCAGCGGAGGCTGGGGAATATAGGGGAATATGAAATTCTGAATTCTGAGTGGTGAATGAGGGAATTGGGAGTTCAGTATTCCTAATTCAATTTATCATTCATAATTCAGAATTGTCGTCTTCGAGTTGGCTTATTTGGCCACTGTAAGGATGATTCCGATGAGGAGCGCCAAGATATAACTCTTCCGATCCCGCACCGCGAATACGACGGGATCATCTTCCATGCGATCACGGTAGGTCAGCATCCATGCCCGGGTGATCCAATACAGCATGACGGGACAGACCAACCACAAATATTCGGGATGGGAATACAACTCCAGTACTTCCTTACTGCTGATGTACAGCGCCAGTACAAGGACGGCGATAAGCCCGCTCGACGACCCGATACTGGCAATATGTTCGGCATCCGACGTTCGGTAACCTCGACCGAGCACACCCTTGCGATCGGACTGGCTCATCAGGCGAATTTCGGTGAAACGCTTCATGAGTGCCAAGCTGAGGAACACAAACAACGAGAAGGTCAGCAGCCAATGCGACGGGACAATGCCGGTGGCCGCTCCTCCGGCATACACGCGTAGCGTGTACAGTTGAGCAAGTACAATCACGTCGACTAAGACAAATGATTTGAGATAGAGGGAATATGCCGTCGTGAGAGCAAGATACCCACCCAGCACGATCAGAAAAGTGTGCGGCAGCATGGCAGCCAAGGTGAAACTGGCGGTCAGGCATCCCAGACTCATCGCAAGCCCTGCCCCAATCGACAGTTCCCCCGACGCAAACGGCCGGTGCTGTTTTTTCGGATGCCGTCGATCCGCTTCCAAATCGAGACAGTCATTGAGAATATAGATGGCCGATGCACAGAGGCTGAATGATACGAACGCGACGATTGCCGCCAGCGACAGAGACACGTCGGTGAGATGATGTGACGCAATCAGAGGCACGAGTATCAAGACGTTTTTAGCCCATTGGTGGACACGGAGGGCCTTGTATAGGATGCGCAGCCGGTTGCGTCGCCGGTCGAACACATGACCCACGAGCGCCACTTCCTTGACCCGACCGACCAGAGACGGTGAATCGGTGACCACCAGCGCCTGATTGGCGTGGGCCCACACCGGTAAATCCGCGCTCGCATCTCCTATATAATCGAATCCACGGCTTCCATACCGTTCCTGAAGAACCTTGAGTTTGGCAGGCCCTTTCAAATTCAGCGCAGCCGTGGTTCCCAACACACCACCGTCAAAGAGACCCAAATGCGTAGCGATTTTGCGCGCAAAATCCTCATGGCTGGCGGTGGCCAGGACCAGTTTGCGGCCGCCTTGCCGTTCTTTGCGGAGATAGTCGATGACGTCCCGGTTATAAGGAAGACTTGTGACATCGATCTGAACCCGGCGGGCGATCTGGTCTTTAAGGTAGGCTCTACCGTGCAACAGCCAGAACGGGATCCAGAATACCGACGCGGGACTACACTTAACCAGCGTGAGCAGGGATTCCCACAGCAGATCGGTCCGGATCAGGGTGCCGTCCAGGTCGACACAGAGGGGAACGTCACTTCGAGAACACTCGGTCATGGCGGTGAAAAGAGAATAGCAGGTTGGACGGCATGAGTCACGCCAGATCTAGAACGCAGCGAAATCCGATAGTCCCACATCGGTCCAGTCCCGGCCACATCAGGATAAACTTTGCTGCGAAGTCATTTGGACGAGGCCCCCCATCCATGTACCAATGCGATCCTGTCGCAGTGTAGAACGAGCCTCCTCGTATGATGCAGAACCGCGTGCGAGCATCACGTCGTTCGCTGTCGGTCCACTCCCACGTGTTCCCACACATGTCAAAACAACCGAATGGAGATCTGCCGTCAGGATACGCGCGTACAGCGGTCGTCCCGGAGCCTTCACCTCCGTTGCATCGACCGGATTGCATGTCGTTTCCCCACGGATACTTCAACCCTTGGGGACCTTGAGCTGCATACTGCCATTGCTCTTCAGTCGGCAACCGCTTCCCTGCCCATGCTGCGTACGCGCGGGCGTCGTCCATGTCGACATAGACCACCGGATGGTCCACTTTGTCGTCCGGAGGTCGGCCATGATGCCAGTGTTTGAGGAAGTTTTCCATGCGACGCGGTCGATACTTTGTGTCCTGAAGAAACGTCTGATACTGAGCGTTCGTGACGGGAGTCAGATCCATTGCACATCGAGGAACGGTGACGACACGTTCGATGACATGGGGTTTGAAGAGATTGGGAAAGAGTAGGGGGGTATCGGACGAGTCTCCATAAAACCCGCATTCGCGCGTTTGAAACTCGACACGCATGCGAAAGGTTGTCATCGAAATTTCAGTCATATCCGACAACACGTGTTTCTTTGATATGAATTGGTCTTTTCTGGGCTGCACCACCGTGGTCACGACGGGAATCGCATCCGACGTATCATGACGAGCATATCGCCGGCGTTGCGCACCGAGAAACTCGACGAAGCGATCGCCAAGAGACGATGATATGCCGGCGACAAACCCTCCCATTCCTTTGGGAAACAACGAGCCTGACAAGAGTGCCAGTCCGTCGCGTATCGTGGGATGCAATTCGATTCCCTGAATGACGTCATAGTAAGAACACCCCGGTTCATGGGTTACCTTCAGCAAGATGCCATCAACGGTTTCATTCGAGCGATTGACCAGTGTCCAGACACGAACCCCCTTATGTTCCCACTGACTCGCAAACAGACTCGGTTTCTCGGTCGCAATCAAGGGGACCCAGCCCTCACCTGAAAACACGTCGGCGTAGCGCCTCTGAACAGGCAACATCATCCGAAGCAGTGACCGATCTCGTGAATTCCAAGGCACCATCGTCCCGAAGATGTTGTCCCATATCAGCATGCCGCTCCCATTCATCCACGCGATATGAAGCTGGGCTACGCGATCTGTGTTCCACCGATCAGTTTGATGCTGCATATGTCGACGCTCGAACCACTTATTTCTGAGAATTCCGGGCACCACACTGTCGCGGACTTGCTGGGACCAGGACATCGAATGATCATGCACACGCTGCAGCGGCAACGCATCCTCGCCTTCTAAAATCAGCCCGCTTCCAGCTGCATCGAGTTTGCTGCGTAACGCGACGGAACCATACGCCATCGTGTCAAGAAACACACCATCAGCCTCTATGGCCGTTACCAACGCCACCAGGGCGTCATCATCGGATACACTTTCCCGTCTGGTACCGGTATCCCATGGATTGTAGACGATGAAGGTTTTCACGCCGGCTGCATGACACATTCGAACCACCGACCGGAGCCCGTCGATTCCACCCGGCATGTCGCGATAGAAATCGAATTGATTACGATCGTCGGCACCGAGGCGAGGGTAGGCTTGCCACAGCACAAGGGAATCGAATCCCCCATACTCCTCCTGGGCGCGCCGGATAAAAGCATCTACGGTAAACGTATTCGTGCGCGCTTCGTAAAATTCCTCATCCCACAACATCAGAAAACAACAAGAGAAACATGATGACGCCCATACATATGTCTTATCTCGATAGCGCGTATCCTCATATCTGAAGGCGGCTTGAGTGCGTGTCCTCCACTCTGCGAGATCACTCCTGAATTTGGACCATTCTCCTGCTCTTTCTGGAGATTGGATGAGAGGAACATCGAAGTTGGGCAGGCGCGCGGAAGGATCTTGGGCATGCACCCGCGGTTTTTGAGACAATGCAACGGCACTCGCCCAGAGAGCTGTTCGAAGCAATTCTCGCCGGCTAAGAAACATATCAAAGCTGGATCAGATTTGATCGACAACCAGAAGAGTGGTTAGAAAATGCAGGTTACCGGGGCCATTCCTACCGACATCAACATAGGCTCAACACCTACCCTGCCGTCAAAATAATCCCACCATGTGGGCCATAAAGCAGGGCGGACTGGCGTCAAGATTTAATACAGAGAGGACTCAAGCCACGTAGCCCAAGCACCACAAATGCCGCTCAAATTATCGGAACAGTCCACGACCTCAGCCAGTACCCTTTGGCTATTTTCCGAACGCCTTCTTGAGCAGGGGCTCGACTTCTCCTTTGGATTCCATTGGGTCGAGAATGTCCGTGTCTCCGTAAAACTGGCCGTCGATAAAGACCTTCGGAAGCGTGGGCCAGTTGGTCATCTTCGTCAGGGCATCACGTTTGGCCGGCTGTGACAGCACATCGATCAGCTCATAGGGATAGCCATATCGATCGAAGAACTGCATGGTCTCCCGGGTGAAGCCGCACATGGGCATGGTCTTCGTCCCTTTCCCGTAGATCAGAATTTTGTGTTGTTTGATTTCGTTTTGAATTTCATCATCCAGGGGATTCGCCATGGTGATTGTCCTCCCTACGTTTCGTCGGTCGTTTTGGCCGTTATTTCCAACGCATGGATGCGACCATCACGCATGGGAACGGCCAGGGCTTGATAAACGGTCCGGTGTCGATCCAATAGATTCTTGTCCCTGAAGAGATCCGAAGTGACGAGCACCATAAGATGGTCGCGGGTTCCCGTCTTGTCCAGTACCTTGACGGTCGCATCCGGCATGACCTGGCGGATATAGGCAGTCAGAGTGTCGTCGCTAATCATGGTCGATGATTGAAGGATAACGTATCTCTTGCGGGGAAGGCAATCGCGGTCCGAAAAGTCCGGCTCTTTTGCCGAGATACTGGCATTCTTGCGTGCTCTCGCTAGGCTAGCGTCATAACTCCATGGTGTATTCGCCTGCTGAAAGGAGGATTGAATGGTCAGTCGGGAGATTGGGTGGATGAATCACATCAGTCGCAAAGTGGTTCTGCTATTGGTCATCGTATTAAGCTGCCAGCTTTCCTCACTTGCTCCCCACGCGTCAGCCGCTTCTCCCGGCACCGAAGCAATGCAGGGGTCTGGGAAGCTACTTCCTCACCATGCCTTATGGAGCGATAAAGATGGCAGTCGCACTAATGGGAGGACTCGCAGGTGGCATGGGCTTTATCTTCACCGGTGGCGACAAAGCCACTGCGAACAAAATCTGGGCATCTAGTTGGGAGACGAATATGTCATCACACCCGAACATATCCGAGGGGACCGAGAATTGAGTTTTTTTGGTAAAGCCCCCGCTAGTTAAACTTCTCCATGAGAGGGCGTGATGACCGCACGCCCTCTTTCCCGATTCACTCCTTTTGATTGTTGTCCTCCTCCTCCTGCACACGAATTAACCGGTGGTGGTTTTCATGGCTGGTGGTTGAATTCAACCAACCCCTTCAGCAATTGCGCTGCAGGATCGGATTCTAACTCTGCAATAACGCAGGCTTCCCTCTGCCACACCTATGGCATGTTCATTGCGCTAGCTCTGCCTGACAACTGAATTCAAATCAACACTTTTACGGCTTGTCATTTAAACAACAAGGAGGGTTCCATGGAAGAGTTTAGATCTGGTTTCTTTATGAGCGATTCGGTGTGCAATGGTCGTGTCTTGGTGGTGGATGACGAACCGGATATTCGAAAGGTCGTTAGGATGACCCTTCAAAAAGCGGGGTATGATGTGATTGAGGCAGAAAATGGCGCAAAAGCCATAGAGGCGATCAACAGTGGAGAAAACCGGCTTCTGCTCGACGTGATTGTCTGTGATATCCGCATGCCGAAGATCAACGGGGTCGAAGCGATCGCATACTTCCAACAGGAATGGCCGCGCGTCCCGATTATCGTCCTCACCGGATTTCCTGATACGGATATGGCGACCTCCTTTCTGCGCGGGGGTGTCATCGATTATTTGGTCAAGCCGGTCGAGGGAGAAAAACTGAAAGCCTCCGTCGGTCGCGCGATGGAACAGAGAGAATTGGCGCGCCTCTAGCGTGATAACTCCACACCCTGCCCTGCCGGCCCCTCTCGGAGGAGCGCCTGTGCCCCTCCGAGAGCAGCCCATCGTGAGCGGACTGTGTCCCGACTCATGGGTGCCACACACAAAGCTATAGATATGGAGCGGTCATTGTAATGGATCGATCACCGACCAAAGTGGCCATCGTCGGCGCCGGGAAAGGCGGGACGGCTCTCCTGGAACTCCTGCATCAAATTCCGGACGTCGATATCGTGGGGATCGCGGACACGAATCCTCATGCTCCCGGACTCCAGCGCGCCCGGGACTTGAACATCCAAGTCAGCGACCAGGTGCCGGATCTCGTCGGCAATCATGGGGTGAACCTGATCATGGATGTGACAGGGGATCCGGATATGGTCGAGACCATTCTTTCCCATAAGGACCCTGCGGCAGAAGTGTTGAACGGGGCCACGGCCAAGCTGCTGTGGAACCTCATTCAGCATGAATCGAAACTCGAGACCGAGCTGTTTCATGCCGAGAAGTTGGCAGGGTTGGGATCGTTCGCTGCAGGAATCGCCCACGACATCAACAATCCCCTCCAACTCATTCTTGGCCTCGCCGAAAATCTCGCCCAGGAGCAGGACCTCAACGCGGTTCACGAACAAGCCGCCGAAATCATCGAAGCGGTCAAGCGGACCAGCGCCATCTGCCGCGATCTCACGCATTACGCCCGGCGGAATGTCGCGAGCGACGACACGGTCGTGAATGTGAACGTCAAACTCGACGAGGCACTGAAAATCGCACGGTACGCAGTCACCTTGCAGGATATGACGATCGTCAAACAATACGGGCCCAAGGTGCTGGTGAAAGGCAATCCTGATGAACTCTTACATGTCTTCGTGAATCTCATCACGAACGCCGTGCAGGCCATGAGCGAACGCGGTACCCTGACCTTACGAACCGAGCACGACGACGGCACGGTGATCGTGACGGTCACGGATACCGGCTGCGGCATTCCCAGAGAGTCTCTCTCCAAGATATTCGATCCACTCTACACGACCAAGCCCGCAGGGAAAGGCACCGGCTTGGGGTTGTACAATGTCATGTCAGTCGTATCCAAAATGCATGGGCACATTGTCGTCGACAGTGAGGTGGGAAAAGGTACTTCGTTCCGCATCGAATTTTCACCCGCATCCAAGCCCATAGAGTACGCGGCCCCATGACACCTACGCCTGCCCGTATGCATTCAGCCGGAATACGTTGGGGACTGAAACGCAAGCTGATCGTCTCCATGTTGCTGGTTGGTGTTCTGCCGCTCATCCTTGGACTGACCATGGCGTTCTTCCAAGGGTCGAAAGAGATCCGGGAGGTCAGCGGTGAAAGCTTCAAGGCCCTGGCAACCGAGGCAGCCAGGAAACTGGATCTGCTCGTGGCCGAAGAGGTTGCCCGTACCTCACGCATTGCCTCCGATCCGATCGTCATCAAGGCATTGGAACAGCAACGTGATGTCGTTCAGCGTCGGACGGATCAGGAAAACGGCGGCGTCATGGACCGGCAGCAGGCAAAGTGGAACGCCCACGACCCGGCCCTGGTGAAGGCGATCACGGAAAACCCTCTGGCCATTCTGCTGCGCGAACACTATAGCGGGTCGAACAGCGCACCGGCACAACTCCTTCCGCAAGTGGTGCGGGCTGCGACCAAGTTGCTGTTCATCACCGACGTGCAGGGGAATCTCGTGGCTGCCTTGACGAACCTGCCGGCGTTTTCGCATGGGGAGACAGCGTGGTGGAAAGGATCGTATAACAAGGGAGTCGGACAACTCTTCGTCGAAGATGTGCTTTTTGACGACCGGGCGAAGAGCTATGTGTTCACGATCAGCCTGCCGATCATGGACAGTCTTCGGTACGAAGTCGTCGGCATCGTCCACCGGGTCATCGATTCGAAAGAATTTTTCTCGCCCTCCACCCATCCGATTCGGTTCGGAAAGACAGGTCACGTCATGCTCATCGATAGTCGGGGAATCGTGATGAGCTGTCCGATTCTTCCCACGGGAGTCCGTCTGTCCGATCCGAAACTCATTCCACTCGTCACCGGCCTCGAGCCCGGGTGGGTGAGCGCCTCGAGCGACGGGCATGGCGGACAAGGAACAGCCATTATTGGACATGCCCCCCTTCCTGAAACGAGCCGTGCGACCAATGGGGGCTTAGAATCGGGCTCATGGGATACCTTCGTCTGGCAATCCTCCACCGAACTGTTCGCGCCGGTGCAACATCTCTTTGCGTGGATGTCCGTATTCGCCATGGTGGCCCTCGGCCTACTGGCCACCCTGGGCTATTTGGCAGCGAGCCGGATCGTGACGCCCGTGCGACGATTGCAGGAAGCCGCCCGGTCCATCGGTCGTGGTGAACTTCGCGAACCCATCCAGATCAAAACTGGAGACGAGTTGGAGGAGCTCGCCGTCGAGTTCAATCGGATGAATACGCAGCTCGAAGCCGCCTTCGCCGGTCTGACCAGTCAGGTGCAAGAGAAAACCCAAGAGGTTCAATATTTACAGCGATCAACCGATCAGGTCCTCGATGCCGTCCCCACGCCCATCATCATGGTCGACCAGAACGAGCACATCCAGTATGTGAATCGCGCATTAAAAGAGGCGCTGCGAGTGACCGGCGATTGTCTCCCTTCCACCACGCTCTTCGATCTGCTTCACCTGGATGCGGTGCGGGAGGACAAGCTTCGGCAGGAGTTGCAACACGCCAGCGCCGGTACAGATCTGTCCCTCGACTCGGCTGAATCGACCGACCACCGTTCGACGGAAACCAGAGATCCGCTGACCCCCAAGCCGTTGTCTCGCGTGGAGGATGAGCGGCAACAGTTGTCGATCGGTTCACGATTATACAGCTACCAATGGTTTCGATTGGATGGACGCGCGGGAGAAACCAATCGAATCGGCATTGTCCTGCGCGATACGACGGAGGAAAGCCGGTTACAGGATCAGATGGTGCAGGCGGAAAAATCCGGGAGCCTGGGAGTACTGACGGCCGGAATCGGCCATGAATTGAACAATCCGCTGTTCGGCATCCTTGGCTTAGGCGAGGCCATTCAAGAAGAGATGGATCTCAAGCGGGTTCAGTCGTATGCGCGCGACATTGTGGTCCATGGGCGCCGAATGGCCGCCATCATTCGGGATTTCACCGGCATCGCCGCCAGGGAGGCCAAGGATCAGCGCGTCCCGGTGGACGTCAATGCGGAATTGGATCAAGCCTTGGCGATCGTGCAAACCTCACACGATGCGCTCGGCGTGGATGTGCAAAAACACTATGTCTCCGTGTCGACCGTCAGCGCGTTGCCGGACCAATTACGCCAGGCTTTTGCCAATGTGCTCTCCAACGCCGTGCAGGCTTTACGCGGCAAAGGGCAGCTCATTCTCAGCACGAAAGAACACGGAGGGATGCTGACCGTGACCATTCGGGATTCGGGACCGGGTATTGCCAAGAACTTTCTGAGTAAAGTCTTCGATCCCTTCTTCACGACCAAGGGACAAGGGGAAGGATCCGGGCTGGGCCTCACGGTCGCTCAACGCATTGTGAAGAAATTCGGCGGCGATATTCGAATTGAAAGCCAGGAGGGGCACGGCACCACCTGCATCGTGACGCTTCCGATCGCCGGAACCGCCATTCGAAAGGAGGAATCGTGTATACCATCCTGAAGTCGAGCGGCTGGCACCTGGTAGGAGGCATCATGCTCTTTGGCCTGTACGGGAACTATGTCCTGCATGCGAAGGATACTTCGCCGCCCTCCGGGATTTCGCCGGAGAAAGTGGCGGAATATGTTCACGCCGTGCTCGAAGCAGACCGGACGATATACACGAATCAGGTCGTCAACCGTATGCAGGCGAAGGGCATCGTTTCGGCGGCGGAACATTGGGAGAATGAAAACGCGCTCCCCCTGCCCGCGCAGTTTCTCCAACATTCCGGAAAGTTGGTCGCGGAAGGCGGCAGAGGAATCCGGTATCGCTTGATCAGCCTCTGGCCCGTCTATCAACGCAATGCCCCGGCGACCGAATTCGAGCGCAAAGCGCTCGACACGCTCACACAACATCCCGATCGTCCGGTCACCGGCGTGGTTACGAGTGGCCGGAAACAATACTTTCAAGCGATCTACGCAGATCGGGCCATTTCGACTGCCTGTGTCAACTGCCACAATAACCATCCCCTCAGTCCGAAACGGGATTTCAAAACCAACGACGTCATGGGTGGCATGGCGATCACAATCCCCCTGGACTAACCCGCCCACAGCGGCGGTTACCCGCCAAACCAGAGCAGCATGCACACATTTGGAAGAAGCTTGATGAGAGGTGACCCGTTGGGGACGCCAAATGAAGCCCACTACTGCACGCAGGTATATTTAGCCTCAATCCGAAAATAGAAACGATCTGGTCACTCTATTTCGCGGGTCCTGTCGCGGCGAACAGCCCCACCGTGCTCACTTAAGACCCGGCCCGCTCACCAACTCGCGGGCGCGCACAAACGTGATGCGCTTTATTCAGCGCACCGTGCGCCCCATCCCCCGGAGACCTCTCTTCCGCGCGCTTGGGAGGAACCGCGTCATGGCGCGGTAGGGCTGGGCGGGTGAGAATGATCTCCCCGTTCGCCACGCCACCCGCAGGACATCTCACCTTGGCGCTCGAAAATATTTTCGGATTGGGGTTAGGTTCATCAAGCTGATAGGCAATCAGCGGCCATTTATTTCTTGAAGGGACCATACGAACTGGATAGTATCCATTTCCTAAAATATGAATCTACAAAGGCCCATCTTATGCTTGAAGTGGATCCAGAACATGTTGACAGCTACGAGCTGAGGATTGGCCGAGTTGCGACTACCTTTGAACTTCTTCACAACGTTGTTGAACGCTTCGCATGGAATACATGGGGACTCAATGAGGAAGCGGGCTTAGTGATTACAAAGGATCTACCGACCAAGCACCTAGTCGAGAAACTAAAAGCCACTCTTGAATTGCCGTCAGCAGAAAGGCCATTGGATCCACGACTGAAGGCGTTGCTTAAGATGGTAGACGAGCTGTCTGAGGAGAGAAACAAACTAATGCATAGTGCGTGGGATTTTCGGCAAAGCCCTGCTGTATTGAAATGTCGAAAACTGAAGGCGAAGAATCAGTCGATCAATCTTGATCTCAACGGGCTGGAGCGATTGATTGACAGAATTGAAGATACGACCCTGAAGATATTTGACTTTGCTCAAGACCAGCGAATCCTCAAAGAAGTGTGACAAGTTCGATCGTAACTGTCGCCACAGCTGTGATCAATGCCGTTACCACGAATACCCATTTCTGTAATTGCCACCGTCGCGGATCTACTGGCAGCACATCACAATTCCCGCTCAAAGATTGATACCTTGTTTGTACGTTGTAAGGCACCGGGTCCTCCTCCATCCGGCAACATGGTAGAACAGATGAAAACATGGTTAATGAGGGCAGACGAAGATCCAGGACTCGACGCCTTTGCACTTTTGGGGTGTGTCCTTGAAGAATTTATGGATGTCATTACTGAAAACCAGGATTGGCTGAATCGACGCACAACAATTCAACGAGCCTTGACTGATTTTGGACTCTCATATGGCAAAGGTGGACGCATCTTCGGTGGCGCGACTGGACCACAGAGTCGCAGCCTCGAAATGATTGTTCGTGATCGTGACATGACTACGGTTAATAAGGAAATTGAGAGAGCGCTTGCTACTGTGGAATCAGATCCAGCTCTTGCTATTACAGCTGCATGCGCAATTTTGGGAAGCCCTTTGCAAGGTCTATATAGAAGACAACCGTTTGGACCTTCCTAATGATCAAACATTAAAGCCTCTCTGGAAGACTGTTCGACAACACTTCAGTCAGTATTTAGAAACATCGCAATCTTCCTTGGAGGCAGAAGATATGAAGGTAATTCTTGGTGGAATGACTGGGGTGATTATGGGTGTAGGAGACCTAAGAACACATGCAGGTTCAGCACATGGCCATGGACGAGACTATTATCCGGTAAAGCCTACACACGCTCGCCTTGCCGTTCATGCCGCCCATACCGTGGTTGGTTTTATTCTAGAAGTATGGAGACCCGAGTAGATTTCGCTTTGTCTTATGGTGCCAAGCTGGTGCCAAAACAGGATGACACACGATGATCCATGATGAGGGGCGCCATCACGAATCCTCCCTCTTTGCTGATGTTTGCTCTTGCTGAGTGTTCTGAGATGGTCCTCGGCAGGACTCTTAATCAGCGGCCCATATATGAGGGGATGTGAACAAGCCTTGTTGTCGTATGTGCGACAGCTTCACTGTCATGCTGGATGCAAGTTGACGGTGCGCGGTGTGAAACGGCTGCGGATGGAGCACGGGAGAGGAAGAGCTGTCCGTGAGTCCTAGGAGCCCTCTCCCAGAAGCGCCACGGGCTTTCCTCGCTGAGCCGAGAATTCACGCACGTTGTTGGGGAGCTTCTGCGATTCGTCGCCCCATGATGCGACACCCATATCGGACAATCCTTGAAACTTCGAACCGTCTTCCATGGCGAAACTCGGCGTATGCACCTCACCGATCAGAGTGCCGGTCTTCAAGAGTTGAATCCGTTCTGTTGCCGTCACGGTTGCTTTCACCTTACCGCTGTTGATAAGCGTGCCGGCTGTGACCGTCCCCTGCACCATGCCGTCTTCGCCGATCACCACGGTCCCCTTGGTGTGAATCTCGCCCTCCAGGCGACCATCGATTCGAACCGTTCCGTCCACGCGGATTTCTCCTTTGATGAGGACCCCCTTTGCCAACAAGGTGATGTTTTCCTCTTCAACAAATCCGCTCTTCTTCATCATTGTTCCCTCTCGACATCGGTGTGACGGTTGGAC
>DAISKX010000023.1:0-15428 GCA_036820725.1 Nitrospiraceae bacterium | reverse complement strand
CGGTCTCACTCGGGGAGGACTCGCTGTCTGTCAGATGAAGTCTTGAGCTATACACATCAGAGAGTCTGGTGTATTTTTTTTGATGTCATTGGTGACAGTGTTCTACGACATGTGACTCTTAAGGCATAATAAGGCATGGTCTCTTCTGCATCATCTATGCGCGTGGCACCTGCGTCTCCCCGCCGGAATCGCACTCAACCTTCTTGCCAAAATGATGCTCGATTCGCGATGGTTGTTTCCGTGTTGGCATTCATCATCGGCATGGTGGTGATTCTGCACCATGAAATGTGGCGCGATGAACTAGATTTGCCGACTTCACCGTGAGAATGTCCGACTTGTTCGTCGTGGGGCCGTAGGAATAATCGCCGTCCCATACTTCTACTCGTGTCCCGCGGGCCGTCTTCTTGATCAGGAATCCGTAATCGATCGTCGCTCCGTTCTCCACTTTGATGGTGAGAACAAAGGAATTGTCTTTTTGCACCATCGGAGTAGCCATTACTTTCTGATGGATCACTGTCCCAGGCGGACGCATGTCTTCGGGGATCTGAAGCCACCCGTTGACTCCCCAGACAAAAATGACTTCTCCGGCAGCAGGGAGCTCGTATCGGATCTCGAGCTTGAGGAGGGAGGCTCCAGTGGACGGGGAGGCCCTCAGGCTGACTGGGAATGCTGCCATGACTGCGAAAACCCATCCAAGGAAAATCAGCATAAGGGAAACCGGTCCACTCACGCACAAAGCTAGGCTATTGATTTGTGTTGCCACTATTATGACAGTTCAGGTCGATCGGAGGGAGTCGCGACTTGGCGGCGGGTGCAGCGTTCGTTTACCGCTTGCTCGAAGCGAAAACTCTTTCAGAATCGACGCGTCCTTGAGATTGCGCCCACGCGCTAAATTACTGGACCATACCATATAGTTAGTGAACATCAGACGGTGATGAACGCTATTCATTCAGTAAGCCGGCCGAGACAACTCGTATCTTGATTTTAGGCAGTAAGGGCGGTTTTCCAGGGCAACCTAGTTAAGGCCCTCCGTAATACAGCCGGACAAGGTCATACTTTTCTTGGGCCCTGGTGACAGGCGACACCACCCACCTACCGAGATGCCAAGAATAATATTGTCGCTTTTGCTCCAAACCTTGCATACAGCTCGGTGAACCCATACTTATTCACGTACACTCATCTCTACAGACTTATCGCCGGCTTGCTTGCTATTGTCAACAGCACGGAGGACAGCGTGCTCCGAGAAATGCGTACAGCCTTGTCAGTTCACTACAACGTTAAGAAAAGACCGCATGGAGTTTATGGTTGTGCTTGTGCCACTACAGCATGCTGGTAATACGTTTGAACCAAGCCAAACCTTAGCGAAGCGATTTGGGGCCTACATACAAGAACAGGGCTTTGTAAGGAGCATGGATCTGAGGGCCGGTCACCATGAGCATCAATAGAGTTAAGCTAAATTGTTCGGTTCCTACCATCCGCCGTCTAAACCGCTAAAAAGCGTGAGCATATGAAAATCCTTCATTAAGTTTAGGATTGACTTGTAGAGTTGAGACTTATTATCATTCTCTCGATTTATTGAAATGTGCCAACCATGGAAAGCCCACGCAACCTCATCGACTACAGCGCAATCGAGCGTTCCTTTTTCCTGACCATCTGGGCGTTCATCATTACGATAACGCCGTGGCTATTCTATCAATGAATCGACAACTCCTCATGGACTCCCCTTGCGAGGTACGTGATCGAGCAACCGGTTGGTTGGTTTCTTTCGCCGTACATGCGGCCGGAATTGTTCTCGCCTCCGTGATGATGAAGGATCTTCATCTAGCGCCTCAACCGGAGCCTTTTCGATGGGAACTCTCCATGGTGCAACCTCCCGCCCCCAAGAGTTCGGTAGTACCACCATCACCTCCAACGCCGCCTCAGAAAGTCTCGCCGCCCAATAAAACAGTTCAAAACCCCGTTGACCGACCTGTGCCCCGGGTTGTTGAGACTCAGAGGGTTGTGCGCAACGTTCAAACGGTCCCTCATGTGGAGCAACAACAGATCCTCCGCAATGTCGAACCCACTGTTCAGAGCGAAACGGCTCCCACTGAAGTCACCCAACCTCAAGAAACGCAAGTGCGACAAGTGGAGTCCATTCATCAGGTTTCCGAAACACAGGTGGTGGCAGTCAATGCCCCTCCTTCGACCGTAACAGCGCCAGTTATGGAACGCCCGCATCAAGTAGTGGAGGAAGCATCAAGACCTGTCGCGCATGAATCTGTCCAGAGCTCGGAAGCAACAATCGTCGAGCAGCAGTCGACGATTACCGAAAAATCGGTCAATACGATGGAAACAGCGGCAACTGAGAATGTTCCGCTACCGGTTGAGCGTACAACTGTTCAGGAGACATCCGCTGTCGAACCCTCTCGCAGCCCGATCCCTGTAGCCGAGCCGGTCCAGCAAGCAGCCATTCAAACGGCACCGCCTCGAGCGACTTCCTCAAGGAAAGTGGACTATACGTGGCTGGTTGAAGCATTATCGAGCCGTGTGGGGCAATTCAAGAAGTATCCTTTCATTGCAAGAACGAACAGATGGGAAGGGCTTGTGGTTTTACGAGCCACGATCAGTCATGAGGGAAAGTTGGTTGATGTAGCGGTGTTAGAGAGTTCGGGGCATGCGTTATTGGATCAGGATGCTATGGACGTGATGAGGAAATCCTGTCCTCTTCACCTTGAGCACCCCTTGGGAAGACCACAAGTGGAGATCCAGGTGCCTATCAGCTATCAACTGCGTTAGGGATCATCTGATATATGGCAACGGATGACGTCCGTCATGATACGTATTCCTTAGGAACTGGTCGCATTTTCGGAAAGTCATTTCAAGTGACAATTCTTCCGCGTGTAAATAAGCGCTTCCCAATCAGACGGTTAACCTAACAGCAAAGGAGCATTGCACCATGAGTGCGATCCCGTCAGACTTCATTTTGAGAATACAAACTAAAATTATATTCAAAACACTTATTCTCCCATTATTACAGGGAATTATGCTGTCTAGTTTCTTATGCTCCATCGTGATCGCGCAGGGCCCTGAAAGTGGAAGCAATCAAACGACCACCACAGATCAAACTATTGAAACGCGTCCGACCCCACCAGCCCGCGGAGTAGATGAACAAGGGCCTGATGCTCCCCATACCCCATCGCTTCGGGCGCCTTTGACCGAAATCATTGGCACTGCCCCAGAGTCAATGGAGCACATTCCCGGATCAGGCCGCGTGATCACGCAGAAAGAAATCTGGGAGAACCACCGGTTGACGGTAAATGAAGCGCTTCGCGCGGTGCCGGGAGTCAATATCGTGGACGAGGAAGGCCTGGGACTCCGTCCTAATATCGGCATCCGCGGACTGAATCCTACACGAAGCCGAAAAGTGCACATCATGGAAGACGGCGTCCCGATTATGCTGATGCCTTACGGAGACCCCTCGTCTTACTACTTTCCGCCGATGTTCCGATTCGACAGGATCGAGGTTCTGAAAGGAAGCGGACAGTTACTGTACGGTCCCCAGACGATTGGTGGAGTCATGAACTTCATCACCCGGATGCCTCCAGCCACTCCACAAGGCAACTTCGAGTTTCGGGGCGGCAATCTGAGTTACTTCAATACACATTTCGATTACGGGGGTACCTGGGGCAAGAGCGGATATTTGGCCGATTACACACATTTCCAGGGCCAAAGCCCTCGCTTCACCAATAACCGTTCCACGGTCGATGACATCACCTTCAAGACAGTTCAGGAATTGAGCGACCGCACGACGATCCTCGCGAAGTTCAACTATTATGGTGAGGAATCCAAGCTAGGGTACCAAGGGTTGACTGAGGCAGATTGGGGAGCGCTTGGCAGTGATCGACAAACACGGTTCACGAATGACAATCTTGATTTCCGCCGACTCGGCATGCATGTCGCGGTCCAGCACATGTTCAACGCCACTCTGAGCATGACCACGAATTTCTTTGGTCATTACATTTCACGGGATTGGAGACGACAGAACCAGCAAGGAATTGACGCCACAGGGGCTCCGGTAGGGGATATCGAGCAGGGAAATGGCATTCCTGCTGCGTCCTTTAGTGTCGCACCTGCCAATCAAAACTTCACGAACGCTCGCGAGTATTGGGTGTATGGTGTGGAGCCTCGCTTTCATTCGACGCACCGGCTCTTCGGGATCGCGAACGAGGCCGACTTCGGCGCCAGGGCGATGTATGAGCAATCCGACCGCAAACAGTTCCTGAATCAGATCGCAGGTGTTGGAGCAACGTCGAGTTGTTTCTCCTCTCCTGCTGCAGCGTCCTGTTTGAATGAGAACAACATTCGGAAGACCGCCGCATATGCACTGTTTTTTCAGAACCGTTTCTTTGTCACCGATCAGATCACGATTACACCTGGATTCAGAGTGGAGAACGTGAACTATGAACAATACAATAGACTGCCTCCCACGGGAGAAGCGTTTGGGAAAACTTCCTTTACAGAAGTGCTACCCGGCATAGGGGCAACTTACTCTCCACATAAAAATTACACCCTCTTTGCCGGCGTCCATCGAGGCTTTTCGCCGCCGGCGATCTCGGATGCCATCACGGGGGCCTTTTCAACAGGACCGAGTACTGTGAACGATTTGGACGCGGAACTCAGCTGGAATTATGAGATAGGGTTACGCAGTACGCCCCTTCAGTGGCTGGGATATGAGCTCACATTGTTCCAAATGGATTTCCAGAACGAGGTTATATCGCAGTCCGTGGCGGGAGGGGTCGGCGCGACGCTCACAAATGGCGGACGAACACGACATAGAGGGGTCGAATTCGCCGTCAAGGCCGACGTTTTGGACATGGTGGCCGGTCAGAACAATGCGCAAGACATCGTCTTGGATTTCAACTATACGTATTTGACGGAAGCAGAGTTCAGAGGCTCCAGAAACAGCTCTGTTTCTGGAGATGCGCTCCTACCAGGCGAAGCCGCGACGATCAGCGTCAGCGGTAACCGACTTCCCTACGCGCCTAAACACTTGCTGACGGCTGGATTGGGGTATACGAATCGCCCCCTTGGATTCAACGCAAGAGTGGAGACCCAATGTCTGAGCGACATGTTTGGTGATGACCGGAATACGCATAATCCAACCCCGAACGGTCAGCGAGGGATCGTCCGTGGCTGGTGTGTGTTGAACGCGGCGGTCAATCAATATGTCAAACCGATCAACACAACCTTCTTCCTCGTCGGCAAGAATCTACTGGATCAACTGTATATGGTGGATCGCTCGAGAGGAATCTATCCCGGTCTTCCACTGATGGTGCAGGCCGGTGCAAGATGGACATTTTAGAATGGTGAAGCAAGTGAAGAACACACTTCGAATGTCTGGACATCCCAATAAAGGTGATGTCATCTGCGGGTGCGGGGAATTCATTGCTCGATGGATATCCCCAGGAGTGGAAATCAAATGTATGGGGTGTAGGAACCTGCGGGCTTTTCCACAATCGGATATTGAAAATGTAGATCATCGTTTACAGGGAAAATACCAGCTTCATCACCGGATTTGCTGAATCCATTGGGATAGGAACGCGTTGTTAAACCACTTCACGAGAGCATTTAAGACTGCGGGTTAGGGGCTAATTCAAGAACACTGAACAATGGTCTCGGGTTTAGTCTGGTGGAGCTACGTATGATTCGCTACCTAAGATCGTTCATTTTTGGTACATTATGTGAAGCTTGCCAAAAATATCCCCAGGTTTCTGATTCTCTCTGCCGATGTTGCATTTCTAGGTTACAGCAGTTTCGAACTGCTCGTCGAAGAACAAATACCTCGTCTTCCTTTAAAACCCCAAGAGACGATGGACCTGCTATGAATCGTTAAGCAGAGAGGTAATGTTCGACCACATAATGTCTTAATTTCTTGCTGCCAGATCGGCGAGGCCCGCCAATAAACGCCGCTCTTCCTCGGCCGTGAGCCATAGCTCAATTAGATTACGAACTTTCTCCTTCGACACACGACGTACTGGGTTCTCCACCACCCACTCTCTTTCCTTGACGGTGGGCTGAAAGGCATGACTCAAGAGACCTAATTCGATGTTAATGGTCTTGGCCGCAGCCCCCACCGCTCGTCGCTTGGCCTTGTGCTCTGCAAGAAGAGAAGGTCGCACTTCCTTCAAGGTCAGGTCCCCGAATGCCCGGATTAGATGCAGCGACACAGACTTATCATTTTGTGCTTTGTTCGTAGCCGAATGATCCCTGAGATATTGCTCCAGTAATTCTTTCACCGTCTTATCGCCCCCGCGTTCGGGCACATACCACTTGCCCTCAGCTATTTGGGCCATTACCTTGTGATAAATCTTCTCCACCAGCCTCCGATCCCTAACCTCTGTGGATTTCCTGACCTGCTTACCGCCAGACTCGGCCTCGCCGAAAAAGAGCTATCATTGACCTCCTTGTTTGTCGCTGTCTTTTGTCTGGTCTCTCACACCCGCGAGTATAGATGTCACGCTTGGCCGCTTCCCTCAGCTGTCGGAACATTTCTAGCGCGACAATAAATGACACGGAGTCGGTTGTTCAGTAATTTGCATAGTAGGGCTCCGCAAGGTGCGCACCAACCCGAATCCGGGGACTATTCTGAGTTTCTTGAGCGGTCCGGCGCGGGCGGTCCCAATAAGAACTCTGACAAATTGCGATCCCTTTTAACCCCTCTTCCTTGGTTAGGACGCGAACAGCATGTGAAATCCTGGCTACAGGCAAACAGATCACGAGTCCAAGGATGGGCCATCCGCTCGTAATGTCTGGTACTGCTGGCATCCTAGTGGTCTCGGGGTGTCGGTGGCAGCTGTGCCACATCGTGGTTGAACGGTATAAGGGAAGTACGCTTTCACGTGCAATAGGCGACTGCTGTGTTACAGTCCACAAAGGCGGTTCGACGAGTAGTTCTATAACGGTACCAGCCTCAGGCCAGCCGTTTTTCTCTAAACCCGGGAATGGATCATGAAGGATCCTAAACTCAGGCAGTTCCAGGAAATCAGCGCGCTCCTCAATTCGAGCCTGCATCCTACGGAAATCCGGAAACGGGCGATCGAAGCAGCCACTCTTCTCATGGATGCAGAGGCGGGATCCCTATTGTTACTAGATGAATCTATGAACGAATTATATTTCGAAGTAGCTCACGGCGAGAAGGGAGCCGCTGTTAGTGAAATCCGCCTGAAGTTGGGGCAAGGCATCGCCGGACATGTTGCACAAACGGGAGAGCCCGTAATCGTGAACGATGTCCAATGTGGTCCCTGTTTCTTCCGCAGCGCGGATTACAAGAGCGGGTTCATGACCCGCAACATGGTGTGCACTCCGGTCAAGGCACACGGGAAAGTGGTCGGTGTGCTTCAGGCCATCAACCGAAGAGACGGGGGACTGTTCGACGACGAAGATCTGCAGAATTTCGTGACTCTTGGTCATCAGGTGAGCATCGCAATCGAGAATGCCCATCTCTATGACGAAATCAAACACCTCTTTGAAGGATTCATTTCCGCCAGCGTACAGGCCATCGAGAGTCGCGACCCTACGACGAGCGGCCATAGCAACCGCGTCGCCCTGCTGACATGTCGGCTCGCGGAGGTGGTGACCGGAATGGACTCGGGGCCGTATGCCGCCTGCCGATTCGACGATGAACAACTGAAAGAGATCCGCTACGCAGCGTTGCTCCATGATTTCGGCAAGGTCGGTATTCGCGAGCACATCCTGGTAAAGGCGCGCAAATTGTACCCCGGGGAACTGGCCTTGGTGAAAGCACGCTTCGACTTCATCAAGCGGACGTTGGAAACCCAAATGCTGAGGCAGAAGGTCGCGATTCTTCAACGAAAGAATCGAACCGAAACTGGACGACTTTTATCCGAGCTCAACGGAGACTTCATCCGTCGCCTGCAAGACATCGATGCCACGTTCTTGTTTATTATGAAGTGCAATCAACCGAACGTAACACCGCGGGAAGGATTCGAACGGTTGCACGACATCGCGAAGCTGCAGTACGAGTCCTTCGACGGCTCCTGCCCATATCTCAGCCCCGAGGAAGTGGTCGCGCTCTCGCTTCCAGCGGGAAGCCTGACTCCCGACGAACGCCACGAAATTGAAAGCCACGTGACCCACACATTTGACTTCCTATCCAAGATTCCCTGGACACAATCGCTGCGGAACATTCCCGCGATCGCATACAGCCATCACGAAAAACTAGATGGCACCGGCTATCCCCGGAAGCTAGTTGGAAACCAGATTCCAGTTCAGTCGCGCATGATGACGATCTGCGATATCTATGATGCACTGACGGCGGCAGATCGTCCCTACAAATCTGCCGTGCCTGCCGCGAACGCTCTCGGGATCTTGGGAGCCTATGCGAAGGAAGGGAAAATCGATGCAGCGTTACTCGATCTGTTCATCGATGCGAAGGTGTATCGAACCACTCAAGGAACCGGTGGAAAGCCAAGATCCGCCTGTGCCTAGACGCATTTCTCAAAGTGCACCACTGCTCAGGTTCGGTCGCCCCGTTTCGTGACCACCAGGCGTCATTTTCCTTCCATGTCGATCGGTAAGGAAGACGGTGGTTCTTCGAGCCGGGACCGTTCCCCTAACCTCAGCGACTCGACCGTATAGGCTCCGACAGGCTCCTCTTTTCCTTTTACCCTAACGGTCCCCAACTTTCTCAACACCACGTGTCCCAACCGTCCGCGATTGTCCGTCCGCTCTTCTGCCTTCATCATGTCCTTGAGTCGCGCTGCCGTGTGCTCCGTTACGATAATGGAAACTCCGAACTTCCTGGTCAATCCTTGGAAGCGCGAGGCGAGGTTGACCTGGTCTCCGATAATGGTATAGTCGACTTTCTTCCCCTCCGCACCGATGTTGCCGACCACTGCGGCACCGGTGTTGATTCCAATTCCGTTATCCAGCAAGACCTTCCCCTCGGCGTTCCACTTGTCACGCAACTCATTCAGACGTTTGCGCATGTGCAGTGCACACTTGATTGCACGTTCGGCGTGATCGGATTGGTCGAGTGGAGCTCCCCAAAAGACGACGATTTCATCCCCGACGAATTTGTCTAGAGTCCCGTCCCAGCGAAAGACGACCTCTGTCATGGCCTTAAGATATTCGTTGAGCTGGGCGACCACTTCCTCCGCAGAGTGTTTCTCGCTGAACGACGTAAAGTCGACGATGTCGGCGAATAGCATGGTCAGTTCCCTTCGTTGCCCACCGAGGCCGGCATTCGAAGGAGAGGCGATTAATTGTTCGACAATCTGAGGGTTCACATAGCTGGAGAACATCCTACGGATCTCCTTGGCCTGCTTCTCCTTGGTCACGAAATTCACAACCGTCAGAGCCATGAACGTACACGCGATCGTCAGCAGCGGGTTTAGAACCGGGAACCAGATGTTATGGCCCACAAATACATATTGTGTGATCGAGGCGTAGCACAAGCATGCCGTGACCACCACAACTGCTCCCGGCAATGCCCGCAACCTCTGGAGGCTAAATGTTACAGCTAACCCGCATAAGAGGATCATGCCAAGTTCAAGGGGACCGAACCACATACTTTTCTGAATAAATCGCTGGTGGATAATATTCTCGACGACTGTAGCATTCTTTTCTACACCCGCGAAATTTGCCGAAAATGGGGTGATGTGCTGGTCGTAGGTAGCCAAGGCTGCAGTTCCTACCAAGACGACTTTACCATTGAACGCTCCCGCCGCAATCCGTCGATGCATCACGTCGGTGGCGGAGATCGACGGGAAGCTTCCTTCGCGCCCTACAAAATTAATGAACATGTGGGCTTTCTGGTCGGTGACGATCAATCGATCGCCGAGATGCACTCCTTCACCGAGGGTCAATGACATGCGGTCCCTTGGCAATTCCAGAAAGATACGGGAAATCTCCAACGCGAATGAGGGGTGATATGAGTCCTGATAGCGGAGAGCGAGGTACTCGGAGCGAGTCGTGCCATCCTGGTCCGGTAGGCTGTAGACATGTCCGAGACCGACAGCCTCGGCGGCAAAGGTTTCGAGAGGAGGAAGAACATCGATAGCCCGATAGGGTTCCACGGCTTCGCTCTTGGTCGGCTGCCTGACCAGCATGAACTCGCTGCGTCTGATGACCTCCGCCCCTGCCGCCTTCCGCGTAAACTCTGGTTGGAGCGATGATCTTTCCTGAACGAAGAAAGGAAACCCCAACACGACATTGCGAGCATCTCGCAAACTCTTGACGAAGGATCTATCAGAGTCGGCAGCATCCAGTTTGCGTTCCAATACCTCCAGCAAAACCGGTGAGCAGGACGGCGCTGCCTCGATCATGGTCATGATCTCTTGGAGATCACGTGAAGCATCAGTGCGTTCTGGTTCCGCATAGATGATATCGATGCCGATGACTTTGGCTCCTGCAGCCGCAATCGCGGTGAGCAATTGAGCTTGTGTATTTCTTGACCAGGGCCACCGGCCAAGCTCCTTTAAGCTTTTGTCGTCGATCACAACAAGGACGATCTCTTCGCCGACGGGACGCTCGCCGCGGAGTCTGAACCGAAAATCTAGTGAGATATTTTCCAGTCTGGTAAGCGAGGCAGGATCAAACCATCCCACTACGAGCATCAGCACCGTGATGCTCACACCAAGCACACTCCCCAGACGATGGATGGTGGTCGTTTTGTCTAGCCAACGACTAACCATAACTTTCCAATTCTTTCCATGGATTCGGTAGCAACGTCGACGATCCAGATATCTCACGGTTTAGGGTAGAGGACAAGGAGAATTGGTCGCGCGACGCAGCGGCACAGATGTCCGGATTGATTGATCGGGTCAGGATAATGGAGGCTGCTCAGAAATCGTGCCGCACAAAGTCTCTGAGCATGTAAAGCAGGTCAACGGATTGGAAGGAAGATACATGGTGGCCGATCGCTATTTTAGGGGAAGACCCAGGATGCCTGTGACCCCCGAGATGACGGCCGGAGGTGTTACGGGAACAACCGGAGCGACCGGAACGACCGACGTGATTGAAGTTACAGGCGGAAGGACCGGGATTGCTGATATCACTGGAGCGATTACCGGCGAGACCACCGCCGTAACCGGAGCCACAGGGACCAGGGACACCACAGGTGTGACTGGAGCTAGAACGGCGGACACCACAGGCGTGACCGGAGCTAGAACGGTAGACACCACCGGCGTGACCGGAGCTAGAACGGTAGACACCACCGACGTGACCGGAGCGAGAGCCGACGTCAATGTCGACGTCAGGGACGATGTCAGCGCGGCAACAGGAGCCGCTGAACCATTCGACGCAGAGGAGCCTTCCGGTATGATCTGCCCGAGCGGTGTACCAGCAGAACCGCCACCGATGCTTACGATGCCAATTGCTGCAGTTGGAGAAATGGGCAGGACAGGGAGAATCGCACGGACCATCTCGATGGCCGACTCTGGCTTGGGCATATCCTTCAACACCGTCCCCTCGATTGCACGCACGACGTCGAGGAGCCTATCCACTGATTGATCGACAAGATTGTTGACAGTCCCCACCGATGAGATGATCGTCCTGCCGGTGTTTTTGATCACTGTACCGGTCCTTCCCTCTGTCTGCGGGGGCAAGGTTTCTTCAGCTGCGGTCACTGCCACCAATATTTCCGGCTCGAGAGCAGGACTGCCACTTTCCTTCGAGCCCATATCATAGACTGCCGGAGATGTAGGAAACCCTCCCGAGCCCACCACGGAATATTCTCCTGGAGCCACCGTCACGGTTGTTCCTCCGGAGGTGAAATTTACAACCATGCGACGCTGATTCTGGTCCGGATTGTAAATGTGCTCAGTGACTTCCACCCTGCTATTCTCTCCAACCGTTAGTACGCTATCATCTTCGAAAAAGGCCTTCGTTCGAGACTCTTTGTGCGTCTCGATCACATCTTTGAATAAGACTTCATCATGTAACTTGACAGGCTGCACTTGAGCGATGCCTGAATGGGCAACGGTCACTGCACCCACCACGGCAGTGAAGACGCCAATTCCGTCCTTTGCGAGGGAGTCACCTTGCGCTTGTGTGGCCGCAGGGCTCAAGCAGAGGCCTGTCAGTATCATTGAGAGAATCCGATGTTTCATGGCACACCCCTATGTGATCTGATGACTCGTGTTTAGCCAACAGGTGAACGGTCAATTCGTAACTTCGACTGTTGATTCAGCACGAAGTGGACCCGTCCTGGCGTTACTCAGTGACCTTCGAAGAAGCTCCAACTATTGGATTCTGAAGGAATAGTTTGGTCACAAAAGGCTTCACCTCCTTTCGTAGCAGCAACGCCTCTATCAAAGGTAGGGGAATCGAGTGCCGTGTTCTGTCCATATTGCTGTCAAATTGCGGCCGTGTCAGTTCGACCAAGACACGGCCGGTTCTTGAGAAGAGAATGGAGTTGGTAGGTTATCCTTGCGGGAGCATTGGTCCGTCTTTGGACGAAAGGGAAGGGCTTCTCGTTCGGGAGCGTCAGAGGACAGGAGGATCCCAGCGATCTTACGAACGGTCTAAAAACGGGCGTTGAGGGTCACCGAATAGACGTTCCTGGCATAGTCGAACAGGGTCACATTAGACTGGTCTCGGGTGTAGTTGTACTCAAGAGCAACGGAGAAATTATCGGTGATATTTCGACTCAGCGTCCCTGTGAAAAATAAGATCTCGTCTAACCGATGAGTCGTTCCTACAGGAGAGAATGAGCTGGGATTGTCGTAGTCTTGTCTATAGTAGTCGAAGGCGAGATTCAGCCTGACGGTCATGACAGGCGGGAGGCTGAGACCAGCTGCCAGACGGTGAGCGCGATACGCCCAGTCGGCATTTGTCTGGTTGCCCACGATGGCGATGCCCGGCGAGCCCCCGCCGGTCCGGTCGGTATCGTAGGCGTAGCCGATCCGCACCTGACCCGTTCCGTTGGCGAAGTAAAAAAATTGCGTTACCCCTGCGAGCCAGTTTTTCCCGTCTCGAAAGGAGTTGCCAGGAAACCGTCCGTGTTGGAAGTCTTTGTCCTGATACCGAAACTGGAATAGCGTAAATTTATTCCCGCCTTCAGCGAGCGTGAATGTCGGTTGAATCGCGTGAGCGATTAAATAGGGAGACCGCCCGACCTTGACATAGTCGTAGATATATTGGAGTCGGGTCTGCATGGCACCAAATTGGTGCTGGACAAACAGAGAGGGGGAATGGTCTTCCACATCAAATGTGCTCAACGTTTGATGGAAGCTTTGGTAGAACCCATACGTCGCACCGACGGTCCAAGCATTGGTCTGTATGCCTCTGAATTCGCTACGAAGATAGAACGCGCTCCGGTAGTCGTCTTTCTGTGAAATGCCCGTTTGTCCCCCGGGCGGCTGGGTGCCGAGCGGAAGGAGAACCACGTTGCTGTCGTATTGCCCGCTGATACTCATGCTCAAGTCCCAGGCTCGTGGCCCCTTCGATGCGCCGCGCTGTTGGTTTAGAAATTCCTTGGCAGATCGAGCCAAGTCCGAGTCTGGTTCGCTCGAGGCAATGGCTGCCTCGAATTCTTTCTGTGCCTCGTCCAGTAGGCCCCGTTGATATGCGCGATACCTGTGTAATATCGAACGGTGGGGGTTAAGTCTGGACTGAGTGCCATGGCGCGAGAGAACAGCGCCTGAGACTGGTCGTAAGCGCTGAGCTGCTGTGAGACCAGACCCTTAAAGTAGTAGATCAGAGGATTATCGGCAGACAACTTTTCTGCAGCGTTGAGAGCGGTCAAAGCTTCCTGATATTTGCCAAGACCGGCTTGAGCAATCCCCAACCCAAGGAAGGCTCGTGCCGATGACGGCTGATGCTCAAGCGACTCTCGAAATTTCGCCTCAGCGCCCTCGTAGTTCTTTAATCGCAGTAATGTCTGCCCCAAATAATCCGCTGCGTCGACGTCGCCGGGCTTTGCGCTCAAGGCTTGCTGAAACAGTTCCGCGGCCCTCTCATAGCGTCCATTGCTGAATTCGAGGATGCCCTTTGACATCTTGAAATCGTAGGTTTCAGTCCCAGAGAGACCTTGCGCTTGAGACGAGGACGCATAAGTAGCGATGAATATCATGAGGAGGGCAATGGAGAGGAGGCGGGCACGTCCTATGCCGTTCGTCAAGACAGCACCTTATGGATGACGTAGAACCACCAGACAGTGGTCGTGTTGACCGTCTTGGAATGACATGGCGCTAACATCGCTCCCCTTACCGTGCCTGCGTGCACTGGTCAGCAGACTATCAGACGATGGCACACTGTCAATGAATGGATGGAAACTGGCTGAAGGGAGAGTACTTACAAGACGAGGAACGCTGGGAATCCGCGGTCAGTATTCGTTACAGCAAATATGTGAGCACGTGGCGTTCAGCAACAGATAATTTCATGAGTGAGACCGATCAGATCAAACTGGTCGAATGATCTATCCCATATCAATGACTCTCAGGCTTGCGTCCCATGGCAAATGCATAATTTCATATTCTGGGCGACCGGACAGTGCTCTGGGCTACCGAAGCCCTCGAGTATCGTGCCCAACAATCAACCCAGGTGGCTCGATTTGAGGGGAGCACTATAGCCCTTCCGTCTGGTGACTCTGGACTGAGGAAGTCAGCTCAGCGTGCATGCGTTTACGTCATTATTCAAGACGCGAATCTTCATCGGTTAGTCGAAACTCGTCCTCTGGAAAAATTAGTCGGTTGAAAGGGTGGTTCTTTTAAGAGCAGCTATTCAAGGTTGTTCACAAAAACTTGTGCTGTCCGAAAACGGCTCTAATTGGGATTGCCCCCCTCCTCCGTGCGATTGGGAAGAGCGTTCTTGGCCGAATTTAGAAGAGTCTCACGAGTGGTGTGCTCATTGGGGTGAGCCGTCGCCACCCCTACGACATACGTAGGTCCGAGATCCAAAGTTTCGATTGTTTCGCGGATCCGATCCACTACGGGTTTCGCATCCTCCGCTCCCGTCCCCGATAGCATCACAACAAACTCCGCACCCCGATACCGTGCAACGATTTGACCCGGCTGAGTACAGGCCTGCTGAACAGCTTGAGCGATTTTCTGCAAGCATTCGTCACCCGTCAGGTAACCGTATGTGTCGTTAAATGCCTTGAAGTCTTCGAGTCTGAAGAAGATGAACGAGATGGGAATGTGTTCTTGTGCGGCGCGGTCCCACTCCTGCTCAAAGAGTTCATCGAACCTCCACCAGTTCATAATTCCGGTTAAGACATCGATGCTCACGGGAACCTGAACGCTCTCTTTCGTTCCCCCGCCCTGAGGAACCATCTTCTGTGTCTGTGTTCGCTGATTGGCGGCCTCTTGGAGTCTTAGCACCATGGCGACCTTCGCTAATAACTCTGCCTTAATCACAGGCTTTCGAATGTAGTCGACGGCGCCTCGTCTAAAGGCCAATTGGATGGTCCCCGACGTCGTATC
>DAISKX010000022.1:0-15579 GCA_036820725.1 Nitrospiraceae bacterium | reverse complement strand
GTCTTGTTTGTTGGGCGCCCCATACGCGATGTGGCTATCCACGATGATCAGCGTGGGACGATCGGTCGTCTTCTGGAAGGTGTGGAAAGCCCGCTCGAGCATCACGAGGTCGTTGGCGTCACCGACGCGGGTGACGTTCCACCCATAGGCGATGAAGCGTGTTGCGACATCGTCCGAGAAAGACAGCGCGGTGTTGCCTTCGATCGTGATGTGATTGTTGTCATAGATCCAGCAGAGGTTCGAGATGCCCAAGTGTCCGGCCATCGAGGCGGCCTCGTGCGAGATTCCCTCCATCATGCAACCGTCCCCGCACAAGGCATAGACGTTAAAATTGATCATGTCGTCGAAGCCGGGCCGATTAAAATGCTTCGCCATCCAGCGGCCGGCCAAAGCCATGCCCACGCTGTTCGAAATTCCCTGTCCGAGCGGTCCAGTTGTGGTTTCGACCCCGGAGGTCCACCGGTACTCCGGATGACCGGGGCAGCGGCTCCCCCATTGACGAAACCGCTTGATCGCATCCAATGGCACCGACAGTTCACCCAGGGCCTCGTATTCTTTGCTCACGGCCTTCACCCCGGTGAGATGAAGCAGGGAGTACAGCAGCATCGAGGCGTGGCCGACGGACAGGACAAAACGATCTCGATTGGGCCAGATCGGGTCTTGCGGATCGAACCGGAGAAATCGCTGCCACAGACAATAGGCCACGGGGGCCAGGGCCATGGGCGTCCCTGGATGGCCGGAGTTGGCCTGCTGAACGGCATCCATGGACAATGTGCGGATCGTGTTAATGCAGAGTTGATCGAGCTGTTCACGAGTCATCGCAAGCCTTTCGGGTTATGTTGTTGCTGGCAGAACGAGGTTCAGCTCCCCCGGCGAAGCCGACGGTAACGCCGGATCAACGCGTTGGTCGAGCTGTCGTGCCGGAGATCGGGGTCCGTCCCGCTCGTCAATTCCGGCGTGATCCGTTTAGCCAGCACTTTGCCCAGCTCCACGCCCCACTGGTCGAACGAGTTGATACGCCAGATCGTGCCCTGGACGAAGACCTTGTGCTCGTAGAGCGCGATCAACCTCCCGAACATCTCCGGCGTCAGTTGCTCGACCAAGATGGTATTCGTCGGGCGGTTGCCTGGAAACGTCCGGTGCGGCACCAGGGCCGGAGGCGCTCCTTCAGCCTCCACTTCCGCGGCGGTTTTGCCAAAGGCCAGTGCCTCTGTCTGCGCGAACAGATTGGACGCCAGCAGATCGTGATGCTGCCCCAGGGGATTGAGCGACCGGCAAAACCCGATGAAGTCGCACGGGATCAACCGCGTGCCCTGATGGATCAACTGGTAGTACGCATGCTGGCCGTTGGTGCCGGGCTGCCCCCAGATGACCGGGCCTGTCTGGTAACTCACCACGCTCCCATCCCGGTCCACGCGCTTCCCGTTGCTCTCCATGTCGAGCTGCTGCAGATAGACGCTCAGCCGACCGAGGTAGTGATCATAGGGCAGAATCGCCTGGGACTCGGCGCCGAAGAAATTCACGTACCAGAGTCCGATGAGTCCCAGCAGCACGGGCAGGTTCTTGTCGAACGGGGCGGTCCGGAAATGCTCGTCCATTGCATGGTACCCCGCCAGCATTTCGCGGAACCGTTCGGGTCCGATGGCGACCATCAGTGAGAGGCCGATGGCCGAGGGCAGCGAGTAGCGGCCTCCGACCCAGTCCCAGAATTCGAACATGTTGGCGGGATCGATTCCGAATTTCGCGACCTCGTCCGCGTTCGTAGACACGGCCACGAAGTGACGAGCCACCGCCTTGTCGTTCTTGAGTGCTTGCAGGCACCAGGCACGCGCGGTCTGCGCGTTGGCGAGGGTCTCCTGCGTGGTAAAGGTCTTCGAGCAGACGATGAACAGAGTTTCTGCCGGATCGAGGTCCCGCATCGACTCAGCGACATCGGTCGCATCGACATTCGAGACGAAACGAACCGTCAGCGCGCGATCGCTATAGGCCCGCAGCGCCTCGTAGGCCATGACGGGCCCCAGGTCCGAGCCTCCGATGCCGATGTTCACGACATGGCGAATCCGCTTTCCAGTATAGCCTTTCCACTCGCCGCTGCGGACATGGTTGGCGAAGCCGGCCATTTTCTCGATCACCGCGTGGACCTTCGGCACCACGTTGTCGCCGTCCACTCTCATGGTGGCGTCGGCGGGCGCGCGCAGCGCGACGTGGAGGACCGCGCGATTCTCCGTCACATTGAGCTTGTCGCCGCGGAACATCGCGTCGATACCGGCGCGCAAGCCGACGGCGTTCGCGAGGTCGAGCAACAGCCGCATCGTGTCATCCGTGAGGCGGTTTTTCGAATAATCGAGATAGATCCCCTGCGCGTCGCACACCAAGCGCGCGCCGCGGCCGGGATCTTTTGCAAACAGATCTCGCATATGCACAGCCTTAATCGCCTCGTAATGCTCACGCAGGGCATTCCAGGCAGTGCCTTGCGTGAGTGGACCGACACCGCTCGTCATCGCATCACCTCCTTGGCATTCCAACGGTTCCCCATGGGGTCTCTTCTCCCGGATGCCGTCGCGGCGCTCGCGCTCAGAACTGAACCGGCGCGTTCCATCGCTTGATCGCCGGAATGCCGCGGTAGAAGCTGAGGATATTCATTGTGGCCGTATCAAGCAAAAACCGCTGGCCTTCCGAGGGAGGGAGGCCCAGCCAGCGAGCCGCAAAGACTCTGAGCACGTGGCCATGGGCGAACAATATGACGTTGCCCTTGACGGCGCGTGCGTTCTCAATCACGCGATCGACCCGTGCGCCGATTTCCCCTGGCTGTTCTCCGCCCGGGCCGCCATCTCGAAAGAGCAGCCAGCCCGGGGCCATCGCATGGATCTGGCCGGGCGTCATTCCTTCATAGCGCCCATAATTCCACTCCACCAGGTCAGGCTCGATATTTGCCACGTCCCCGAAACCGGCCAACCGGCAGGTCTCTCGGGCTCGTTGCAATGGACTCGTCAGGGCCAGCGCGAACGACTCCTTTGCCAGGATCGGCAGCAATAGTTTCGCCACCTGTCGCCCCTTTTCCGTCAGCGGGATATCGGTGGTCCCGGTATGTCGTCCGTTGAGACTCCACTCCGTTTCGCCGTGCCGTACGAGAAACACCTGTTGCGCTGGAACAGCCATAGCACGCCTATCGAACATGAGCACGCGTACTGCGCCGTTCGAGTGACAAAGACGAGACGATCTGGCTCGCGGTCATGATGTGGCCTCCACCCTTCCGACGGCCTGCGGACTGCGAAGTCCGGCGGAGCGGTTCGAGGTGGTCGTCAGGTCTCGCAGCCATTCGAAGGCCGGGCCGGACGGCATCTGCTGCGTGCAGCGCCAGCGCCAGTTGCCCTCGGTGCAGCCGAGCACGTTCATCCGGGCCTCCCTCCCGCCATGGAGTCGATGAAACAAGCGGCCAGCCGGCCAAGGCCCCCGTTTCCCAATCCGACATCTGACTCCGCCTCGTTCAGTGCCAGCGGGTCGAGCCCTTTCTTTTGCGCGGCCTCCATCGCTAGCGGGTAGAGCAAGGATAACCATGTTATTGGCGAAGGACCTCCCGAGGAGAATTTCCATCGACAGGTAATACACCTGCTTGGGATTCTTCTGGACATAGGTGTCTTCCGTCAGGAGCCAGCGTTGCGAAATGCTATCGCGGATCGAATGTGCCTCTCCTTCAAACTGCTCACGCCCATCGGCCTTTCTTGACATCAACGACGTGGTCGAAGTCAGATGTTGTTCATAGAGAGCGTCGTTCGTGCCGGTAAACTGGATGGGGCCAACTCCATATTGTTGAAGAATTTCTTTAGAGCGCTTCTGCTCCATACCACCTCCGCGATGCGGTTCAAGAAAGCGGTTTCTTCGCCGACGCGGCTTCCTTATCCTGCTCTCATCATGTATTTCAGTCGCTGCTTACACGTTGTCGCCTTCGGTTGAGGTCCTCCGTCTCGCTTCCACTTTTCTTTGACCCCATTGCCAGTCGGTGATCTCGGGCATGTCCTCTCCGTACTTGGCGATATATTGCTTGTGCTCAAGCAGCTTTTCCCCTACCGCTTGCTTGGCATAGGCGCCGCGGGACCCAAGTTGTGGCAACCGATCAATGACGTCGCCGAAGAGGTGAAATCGATCGAGATCGTTCATCACCACCATGTCGAACGGCGTGCTCGTCGTACCTTCTTCCTTGTAGCCGCGCACGTGCAGATTCTTGTGGTTGGTCCGCCGGTACGCGAGTCGATGGATCAACCACGGGTAGCCGTGGAAGGCGAACACGATCGGCTTGTCCTTGGTGAAGAGCGTATCGAAGTCCTGGTCCGACAGGCCATGCGGATGCTCGCTCTGCGGCTGCAGTTTCATCAGGTTGACGACATTGACGACCCGGATCTTCAACGCCGGGAGATGCTGGCGAAACAGCTCCACGGCGGCCAGCGTCTCAAGGGTGGGCACGTCACCGCAACAGGCCATCACCACATCAGGCTCACTTCCCTTGTCGTTGCTGGCCCATTCCCAGATTCCGATGCCCGCCGTGCAATGGTTGACCGCCTGGTCCATCGTCAGCCATTGTGGGGCCGGTTGTTTGCCGGCAACGATGACGTTCACATAGTTGCGGCTGCGCAGGCAGTGATCGGTGACCGACAGCAGCGTGTTGGCATCCGGCGGTAGATAGACGCGCACGACATCCGCTTTCTTGTTCACCACGTGATCGATGAATCCAGGGTCCTGGTGGCTGAACCCGTTGTGATCCTGCCGCCAGACGTGGGAGGACAACAGATAATTGAGCGAGGCGATCGGTCGCCGCCAAGGAATTTCGTTGCAGACCTTCAGCCACTTGGCATGCTGATTGAACATCGAGTCGATGATGTGAATGAACGCCTCGTAGCAAGAAAAAAACCCGTGCCGGCCGCTCAAGAGATACCCTTCGAGCCACCCCTGGCACTGGTGTTCACTGAGCATTTCCATCACGCGTCCGTCAGGGGCCAAATGGTCATCGTACGGATAGCGATCTGCCATCCACGTGCGATTGGTGACCTCCATCGCATCTTGCCAGCGGTTTGAGTTGTTTTCGTCCGGACTGAACAGACGGAAATTGCGGCTCTCCATGTTCAGCTTCATCGTGTCGGCCAGGAACTTTCCCATATGGCGGGTGGATTCGGCCGAGATGGCCCCCGGGGTCGTCACCTTGACGGCGTAGTCGCAGAAGTCCGGCAGACGCAGGTCCCGGAGCAGAAGGCCGCCGTTGGCGTGCGGATTGGCGCTCATGCGGCGCACGCCCTTCGGCGGCAGATCAGCGAGCTCGGGATTTAGCCGACCGGTTTTATCGAACAGCTCCTTCGGGTTGTAGCTTTTCATCCACTTTTCAAGAATTTTCACGTGCCCGGGCTTTTCGTGCATTTCACCCATCGGCACCTGGTGGCTGCGCCAATAGTCCTCGGTCCGTTTGCCGTCGATTTCCTTCGGGCAGGTCCATCCCTTGGGCGAACGGAGGATGATCATCGGCCAGCGCGGCCGCTCCTTCACACCCTTCGTCCGGGCCTGGGTCTGGATGCTGCGGATTTCCTCCATGCAGCTGTCGATGGTGGTAGCCATGAGCTGGTGCATCTTATCCGGATCACTGCCCTCGACAAAATGAGGCGTATAGCCGTAGCCGCGGAAGAGCTGATCCAATTCTTCGTGGCTAATACGAGCCAGCACGCAAGGATTGGCGATCTTGTACCCGTTCAGGTGCAGGATCGGCAACACGGCTCCATCGGATGCCGGGTTGAGGAACTTGTTGGAGTGCCAGGAGGTCGCCAATGGTCCGGTTTCAGCCTCGCCGTCGCCGACGACGCAGGCGACGATAAGGTCGGGATTGTCATACGCAGCCCCGTACGCGTGAGAGACCGCATACCCCAATTCGCCGCCTTCGTGAATTGAGCCGGGAGTCTCGGGCGCCACGTGGCTGGGAATGCCTCCGGGGAAGGAGAACTGCTTGAATAGCCGCTTCATGCCCTCTTCGTCCTGTGCGATGTTCGGATACACCTCCGAGTAGGTACCTTCCATGTAGGCATTGGCGACGATGCCTGGACCGCCATGGCCCGGACCGATAATGTAGATCATGTTGAGGTCCCGTTGCTTGATCACTCGATTCAAATGGGCATAGATGAAATTCAGCCCGGGGGTGGTGCCCCAATGACCGAGCAGGCGGGGTTTGACGTGCTCTTTCTTCAACGGCTTTTTCAGCAGGGGATTGTCATACAAGTAAATCTGTCCCACAGAAAGATAATTCGCCGCACGCCAAAAGGCGTCCATCAGTTTGAGTTCCTTCCCCGACAATGCATTTCCCATGATCTCTCCTTCCCCCCTCGCTCAACCGAAGCCCAGCGAGTGACTTTATGAATAGACGGTTCGTAGACAGCGGACCGTTTCCTTGGCGATCCAGGTTTCCTCATCCGCCGCAACCACATAGGCAGCCAGGCGCGATTCATCCGTGCTGATTTTTGCTGCATGCCCCGGCGAAAGCCCCACTGCCGCTTGATTACGGACGGGATTGAGCATCAGGCCGCACCACTCCATTTTCCTGCAAATCCGGTCCCGAATCTCCGGTGCGTTTTCTCCAATCCCACCCCCGAAGACGATGGCGTCGGCGCCATTTAGCACGGCACAGTAGGCTCCGAGATATTTGCGCGCCCGATAGCAGAACAGATCAACGGCAAATTGCGCCCGGGTGTCTTGCTCCTGTTCTGCTGCGCGGAGCAATTCCCGCATGTCGTTTGACCGACCGGACAGTCCAAGGAGACCAGACCGCTCGTTGAGCCACCGCTCGACCTCAGCCGCCTCGACCTTCTCTCGCTCGGACAGGAAGCTGACAATGGAGGCATCCACATCGCCCGAACGTGTCCCCATCACCAACCCCTCCAGCGGCGTGAACCCCATCGAGGTTTCGACCGACCGGCCTTGTGCGATCGCAGCGACGGAGCAGCCATTGCCCAACTGCAGAGTGATCAGACGCGTCTGCTCCAGTCGATTCCCCGTGCCTGCGACGTAACCGTTCGCAAGCGAGGCGTGCGCAATCCCGTGAAAACCGTACCGGCGGATCCGGTGCCGGTCGGCCAGCTCCGAAGGGACCGCATATCGCTTGGCAACGTCCGGCATGGCTTGGTGAAAGGCCGTGTCGAACGCGGCCACCATCGGGAGTGTGGCACCCAAAACCGCCCTGGCTCCGCGAATCCCAGCGAGGCACGAAGGATTGTGCAGCGGCGCCAATTCGGACAGCGCGTCGATGTCTGCCTCAACCTGTTCAGTAATCAACGTGGGCTCCACGTACTGATCTCCTCCGTGCACCACCCGATGCCCTACCGCCTGGACTTTGCCGAGCGAACCGGCCAGACGATCAAACACCACGCGTAACGCCTGTGCATGGTCCAGAATTTCCAATGTCGTCGTCGAACGGTGGCCGTCCTGTTCTGTCACCTCGAAGCTTGCGCCCCCCCCGATTCCTTTGACAGCTCCCTGGAACAACGCCGACCGACTTGTCGGTGCGCTCGTGGGCTCAACCACGTCCACGAGGCGAAATTTGATCGACGAGCTTCCGCTGTTGATGACCAAGACCTGCATGTCAACGTTGAAGTCTCACGGCATTCGCCATGGTGTTGTCAGTCATCGTGCCAGTCCGACCTATGCGCGGCTGCCTTCGCACCCGACTTCTTGCCTTCCAGGTCACTGGTGTATTTGCCTACAGCGGCAGCACTGTTGCATTTCGCCCGGTGATAGAAGGCCTGCTGGCCTGCTTTCAGATTCTGTGGCTTGCCGTGCCAGGCTTCAATCGCTGGATCCTGAAGCGCTCGCCCGTAGGAAAAACTGATCGTCCACGGTTTCGGCAAATCGAGCTTGTTGATCGCATTAAGATGAGACGTGGCCAGGACGTCGCTTTGCCCGCCGGACAGAAAGACGATGCCCGGGACTGCCGCCGGCACATGGCGGCGCAAACACAGCAGCGTCGCGGCAGCCACGTCATCGACTGAAGCTTGCCGGCGACATTCCTTGCCGGAGATCACCATGTTCGGCTTAAGGAGCATCCCTTCCAGCTTGACACCCTGTTCGAAAAGCGCGTGGAAGACTGCATGGAGCACCGAACTGGTGACTTCCTCGCAACGTTCAATACTATGCACTCCATCCATCAGAACCTCGGGCTCCACAATAGGCACAATGCGTTGCTCCTGGCAGAGAGCAGCGTACCTGGCCAGTGCGTGGGCATTGACGCTGACACACGTGGGGCTGGGCAATGCGTCGGTGATACGAATTACCGCCCGCCACTTCGCAAAACGCGCGCCCATCGCCGCATATTCCTTCAAGCGGTCCCTGAGACCGTCGAGACCTTCGGTGATGTTTTCTTCCGGCGAACCGGAGAGCACCTTCGCTCCGCTGTCCACTTTGATTCCCGGAATGATCCCTTGCTTGGACAACATCTCGGCCAACGGTTTGCCCGCGGCGTTCTTCTGTCGGATGGTTTCGTCTTGCAAAATCACGCCACTGATGAACGCAGAGACATCCGGCGTGGTAAAGAACATTTCACGGTAGGCGCAACGGCTGTCTTCCGTCGATTCGATCTTGAGCGTGGCAAAACGCTTGGTGATCGTGGGAACTGTTTCATCTGCTGCCAGAATACCCTTGCCTTCGGTTATCAGCTCTCTTGCCGTCTGTTCCAGTTCGTGTTGCGCCATGTCCGTGTCTCCTCCAACTTCTGGATGTCTTGGTATCTACGATCTGTTGTGAGCTCGACCAAGTCGATATTCCGACGGGTTCATCTGAAATTTCCGCAGTAGTATCCTAAATACAAAGGTGGCCCCCCAGTCTGAATCTTTCTACATGACAGGAGAAAAAAGGCACCTGTCAGAAGTGACAGGCCGACCAGAGTATTTTCGCTTCCCATCTGCTACGACGCTGGTAGGTTCCCAAGAGCGGTGTTGTCAGGAGAGTACGGCATATAAATGAAATGCCAATACTTGTGTCTAAGGTTATCGGTATAGCCAATGTTCCGAGCGGCTTTTCGTCCTGAGGGACGGTCCCCATTGTGCTTCCCATCCTGTTTGTAGACCGGATCATCTTGAATATCATCCGGCCATCGAGATGCTCGAAGAAACGCTATTCGATTCCTATTGTTTTCGGGAACATTGGCGATCCATTTCACATACTGGGGATTGAGCTTCAACAGCGGTGAGACTTTTTCCTGGACCTCTGGGAAGCGGATCATAGGCCCTTGCGGCCACGATCATGTGGCCGAGATCGTCCCACGCGGCAGCCATGGTGGTGAGGCAGACGAGGACTACCGCGTTGGTTGGACAGCGCAACTTATACCTTCTTATCCAGTTTGGTGAATTTCGATCCTTCGAAAGTCAGGTTGTACATCAAACCTTTCTGACCGATGACAAACCCAACGATCGGGTCTTTGATCGTCGCCGTATCAACGGCACCTCCGGCACCCAAGGTCACCAGTGCAATAGAACCGTCCACGCCTGCCTTCCAGCCGTTGCTCTCGCGGAACTGCTTCAGGGCAGCGACATCCAGAAACACGATCACGATGGTCTTGACCTGTCCTCCCATTTGCAAGCCAAAGGAAGCCGCTGCGGTGTTGTAGTAATCGACCGTCTTGCCATCGATTCGAAGCGCGCCCTCACCGTACTCTGCTCCAATACCAAACCCCCCCTTGAGCACGCTCGGGAACACCAACACGCCTTTGCTGCTGTCGAGAAAACTTTTGCCGCCTTTCACCTCTTTCTCGAACTGAGCAAGCCCTTCGTCTACACTGGCGTCAATTTCTTTGGCGGAGGCGGCTGAAGCGGGGTTGGACACCCACGCATTCAACGCGACTATGCACCCCGCGAGCGCAGCTATGAGCCACACGCCATGGAATCGGTGAGAGATGTGCCTCGTCATGATGATCTCCTTTTGTGAAGTGTTGGCACTGAGATGCCGACTCGAACAAAACATCAGCCCTCCAGTAGCCAAGGGAGTTTAGTGAGTGCACCATGTTGCCGGAGAACTACCTGTAAGGAAAACTGTCACTTTTGACAGGTCCTTCCTCCTCTGTTCGCGTCTGGTGGGCGGTCCACCCGGCACGATCTCTGATTGACTGAGCGAGTCCTCTTGTGATCGTCCAGGGCCCACAGCCGCCATCGAGCACCGACATCGCAAGACGTCGATGAGGCAACAAGCAGGCGGCATCCCGCTCCGCATACCTGCGGCTCATATACTGAACCGCGAGCGCACTGTATCCGGGCGTATATCGTTCCCATTCGCCATGTGGCTCGCCACGCGCCCCCTTCGCGTGCCAAGTATCAATCTCGTGTCTGGCGGAGCCCATAAGGCATTTGTTTTGGGTGGTAGCTCTTCGTGTTCAGCTCCGGCCAGTGAGAGCAGCTCAACCCGCGGGGTAACGACCATACTATCGACCGATTCAAACGAATGACGTTGGAGACGCTTCTCGCTTGCCAGGACATGCCACGGCCGTTTGCCATAGTCGATAGCCCGAGTTTCTTCTCCTTTGACCGGCGCGACGGTTCGGCCACGATTCAGAAGTGGAACGAGAGCCCTCCGACGATATGATTGGCCTGGTAATTGGTTTTGAAGCCTACTCCTTCTCCGAGCGGACCAGTGGTTGAGGCATCAAACACCGCGTAGTTGTATTTGTATTCACCAAACAGCGCAATATGTTCGGTGAAGTAAAAGCGGAGACCACCCAAGACATTGAGGCCCGGCACGGCATTGTCGGACACGCTGTTGCCATTGGGCGAGAGATTGGCAAAGAAGACCCCAAGCCCCACCCCCGCATAGGGTTGCAGCCGGCAGAACTCCCGCTCATATCGGGTTTCATAGCGTCTTTCTCCCTCCGTCCGTGTCTCCGTGCGCTCAGTTTTCGTCTTACATGCGAATTGCAGCCGACCAATGAGATTGAAGGCCAAGGTCGTGACCCGAAAATTGCTCCCAGCTAGCTCTCCTCGCTGCTCCAGATTCGGCGTCGTGTTGAAGGCTTCCATCTCCACGCCCAGCCAATTCATTCGGTTGCTAAAGAAATGACCGAGCTTTCCGCCATACACCACCGAATCCGACAGGTCAACATCATTACCATTACCATTCAGCCCCGACAGGGCTCCAGTGCCTTCCAGGCTACTAAACTTACCGCCAAATGTATAACCAGCGAACCCCGCTAGGTACGTTTCGCCGGGGCGCACACGTTTGTGTTCAATTATCGGCTCGGCTTCCTTACTTGCCGCACCTGCCGCCGTCGCTGTCATACCCAAAATGGCAGCGGCTTCCGACGGTCGCTCTTGCACCTGCTGGCGACATGACGGGGTGAGCTTGCCTTTGTTGTCTTCGTAACACGTTCGAAGGCGACCGCTGCCGGGCTCAATGCCCTGGCAGAGTTTCTCAAGCGAGGCGCGACACTCAGGATCGATGCCTCCTGGCGGCGGCGGAACTACCGGTTCCACCGGCACAGGCTCCTTGGGCTGCGAATAGGCGGCCGGCAACATCATGGGCATGAAGCTCCAGACCAACATGAGCATTGTTCCATGAAAACCCGTTTTTCCTAATCGCAATGCGTCGTTCATCGTGAAACCTCCTTTTCCATGACAGCAGCCCGCGAGGCAATGCGGATTGGGTCATTCGAGACAAGGGATCAAGTGGTTAGTGTCCACCTGCCGGCGACTCCTAACTAGGACCCCGACATGTGCCATGTGCCAGTTATATGCTCGCGGGCAGCACGGACAACTGTCAGAAGTGACAGGCCGGTTTTTACTATAGAGATGTCATTCTTTGTACGACCGTCGTGGGAAGGGCTACTATTGCGCGCCCATCACACTTTTCCCCCTGTCACTTTTGACAGTATGAGGGCTTGCACACCCGTGGTACATGATGACGCCGGGTGTTTCAAAACAGGTTTCGAGTCATTCGGAGGGAGGTGGCGCATGACACAGACGTCCGAACACCGTCGTCTTGAGGAATGCTGATTGGGGACAGCATCGTGGAAAAAATGGGGTCCGTACCTGAGCGAGCGGCAGTGGGGGACGGTCCGAGAGGATTACAGTTCGGACGGCAACGCCTGGGACTACTTCAACCACGAGCAGTCCCGCTCTCGCGCCTATCGCTGGGGCGAAGACGGATTGGCAGGGATCTCGGACGACCATCAAATTCTCTGCTTTGCGCTTGCGCTGTGGAACGGAAAGGACCCTCTCCTCAAGGAGCGGATGTTCGGGTTGACCAACAGCGAAGGCAATCATGGGGAGGATGTCAAAGAGTATTATTTTTATCTCGACAGCACGCCGACGCACTCGTACATGAAATATGTGCTTCAACCTCCACGCTTTCACTCAACGCCTTAATGAGACCCTAAGATGCAACTGTATCCTGCGCTGGCTAAACGAATTACGAATTATGTGCCTGAGGTTCAAGGGGCCTGGCCCGGTGGATGCTCGCCATTGATCCTTCGCAGGCATAATGCGTAATTCCGTAGGATCGCAAGATCAGTCGCCATTAGGTTGCCAAACATTGGTCGCAAGCATGAAGCAGCACCCATCGCACATCCTCGCACCATCTAGTCGATCGCGAGATCAACAAGGGTCATAAGAAGGGTCATAAGATGGAGAAGAGTCTCGCAATTCATATCGCTGAACCAGACAATGATCGCTCTAATACTTCAGAGGGGGCTACCTCATACTAACCGGACCAACCGGACCAATTGGCCCACTATGATGGCTGTTCCGAAACCCCTATTAAAAGGGAGTAGCAGAAGTAATTGAAAAAGCTAAGACTGGAGGGAGTAGAAAAGACTGTCCCTAAATCAGATGGTTGGGAGACAGCGAAGTAACTCTCGCGCAGAAGCTGTGTCACTAGCCAGGTTGACGGATTAAAAGCAGCCAGAAAGAAGTCGTCTCGCGCCTAGCGGGGATCGCCTGAGCAATATTGACCAGACCGCAATCTGTCTTCTTGATACTACGTTCACACTTTCTGGCTGAGAAGATAAAGGTACAGTCATCATGACCTGCCGAAGGACTCGGTCGTTCCGAAACCTTTGTGAGTGTCGGCTCGACTCCTCTGGAAATTTTGTCACATCAAGAATGAAACACGCCCGTGCGATGTATTTGTATTCGACCGTGCCCGATGTTAAGTGCGGAACGAGGTAGAAAGAGGACCTATGCTCTGTCGACGGTACAGAGGACGGCTTGTCTCCGAAACCTTCAGGACAGATCCCCCGTCGCTGGCCGCTGTGCCATCCCGATGGTTCGGTACTCCTACTCAAATCGCCCCTTGTCCGCCGTCCCGGAGCGCCACATCACTTCCGTGAAGAATTGGAGGAGAAGACCATGCCGCAAACGACCGAACATACTCGATTACAAGATAGCACTCGCAACTGGAAACGCTGGGGCCCCTATTTAAGCGAACGTCAGTGGGGCACCGTGCGCGAGGACTACAGCGCCGATGAGAATGCCTGGAGCTATTTTACGCACGATCAAGCGCGCTCGCGAGCCTATCGCTGGGGTGAGGATGGTCTGGCGGGATTCTCCGACGACAAGCAGCGTCTCTGTTTTGCGCTCGCCCTCTGGAACGGGAACGATCCCCTTCTCAAAGAACGTCTTTTTGGACTCGCCAATAGCGAAGGCAACCATGGCGAGGACGTCAAAGAATATTACTTCTACCTCGACAGCACGCCGACGCACTCCTACATGAAATACCTCTACAAGTATCCGCAGGCCGCCTATCCCTACGAAGACCTGATCAGGACGAATCGCGGCCGCAGCCGCGACGAGATGGAGTATGAACTGCTCGATACCGGCGTGTTTAATCAAGATCGCTACTTTGATGTCCTCGTGGAGTACGCCAAAGAGGGCCCGGACGACATGCTGGTGCAGATCACCGCGGTCAATCGGGGGCCGGAGCAGGCCGAGCTGCACCTGCTGCCGACCCTGTGGTTCCGCAACGACTGGGCCGAATGGATTGCCGGACATGCCGCGAAACCGCTACTCAAACAGATCAAAGGCTCAGCGGGCACGAGTGCGATGACGGCGCAGCATCCCATCTTAGGTACGTACTATCTGTACTGCGAAGGCGATGTGCCGCTACTCTTTACCGAGAACGAAACGAACAACGAGCGGCTCTTTCCTGAATACCCGAATGCCAGCCCGTACGTCAAAGACGGCATCAACAACTATGTGGTGCAGCGTGACCAGAAAGCCGTGAACCCCGCCCACCAGGGGACAAAGGCATCGGCGCACTACCGGCAGATGGTAGGTCCCGGCCAGTCGGTGACGGTGCGCCTGCGCCTCACCGATCAGACTCTCGCTGCCCCCTTCGGGCTGTGGATTGACGAAACCCTCGCCGCTCGCGTGCGGGAGGCGGACGAGTTCTACCGTTCCGTCACCCCACCCTCGGTCTCCCCGGACGCCGCCAACGTGATGCGCCAGGCCCTCGCCGGTATGCTCTGGTCGAAGCAGTTTTTCTTCTACGATGTCAATCGCTGGCTCCAGGAACGTCATGCCCACCCCCTCCTTCCAGACAGCCGAGGATCTAGAAATCGGGAGTGGTTCCACATGGTCAATGAAGACATCATCTCGATGCCGGACAAATGGGAATACCCCTGGTATGCGGCCTGGGACCTGGCCTTCCACACGCTGCCGCTTTCGATCGTCGACCCTGACTTCGCGAAGCAGCAGATGCTGCTCATGGTTCAAGGTTTATACATGCATCCCACTGGGCAAATGCCCGCGTACGAGTGGAATTTCAGCGACGTGAACCCCCCGGTCCACGCCTTTGCCACCCTGTTCCTCCATCGCATTGATCAGGCTCTGCGGGGCGAGACAGACGTGGAGTTCCTCAAGTCGACGTTCAACAAGTTGTTGCTGAACTTCACTTGGTGGGTGAACCGGAAGGACCGATTCGGCAAGCACGCGTTCGAGGGAGGCTTCCTCGGCCTTGACAACATCAGCATTTTCGACCGCAGCGCCCCGCTACCCACCGGCGGCTACCTGGAGCAGGCGGATGGCACGGCCTGGATGGCCTTGTTCAGTCAAAACATGGCCGAGCTTGCGCTGGAACTTGTCGCCCACGACCCCGCTTACGAGGAGATGGTCACGAAATTCCTTGAGCACTTCCTCTATATCGCTGCGGCCATGAACAAGCCCGGGCCGGAAGGCATGTGGGATGAGGAGGACGGCTTTTACTATGATCTGCTGCGGCTGCCGGACGGCAGCGCCACACGGCTCAAAGTGCGTTCGATGGTGGGGCTGCTGCCGTTGTGCGCCACGACAGTGATCGAGCCGTGGCAGCGCGAGCTGATTCCGCGGACGGCCGCCGCGTATCAGGCCCGTGTACACCAGATGCCCGAGCTGTTCAAATCCATTCACCCCACCGGCCCAGGGCATTTTGGCGTGGGCGAGCGGGGGATCATGGCCCTCCTCAATCCGGAGCGGCTCCGGCGGGTCCTCTCGACGATGCTCGATGAGAACGAATTCCTCAGCCCCTACGGCATCCGCGCCCTCTCCAAGTTTCACGAGCGGAACCCCTCTATCTTCCACGTGGGCGGCCAGGAGTTCC
>DAISKX010000021.1:0-15601 GCA_036820725.1 Nitrospiraceae bacterium | reverse complement strand
CGCTAGCGCCCAGGCCTAAGGTTCCGCTGATCAGCAATGACCATACTAACTTGCTCATAGGACCCTCCTTTCAACTGAAGCCGATATGACTTCACTCCCTTAGAGTGACCACAATGCGAACCTTAAGCAAGAGACACCAATAGAGAGAGGAGCTCTCATTCAGGAGGACGTTCGATCTCTATTCCATTCATATTGCGCCACCTTACTGGGCTTAGAAGGTAGCTCTTCTCGCAGGCCGACGGTTGGCTTAAATGCATGTATTGTCAAAGTTTTCGATTGCGGTTGATCACGCTGATTAATATACTGCCAGACCGTACTAGGGCGGAATGAATGGGGTTAACGATCCTCTTCATGGCCCGCTGCCCATCAGACCTTTACTCCATCATGGAGAGTAATTGTTAAGGGGGCATATGCGACCCATCGACCTCCTTCCTGGTGATTCAGGTCAAGTTCGAATCCCACTCCTGCTTCCCAATGTCTGCTTACTCGTATTGATGATCACATGGGCCACCTCCGCCGCAAGTTTTGCCGATTCCTTTTCCGATCGCCGATTCTCAATACCGCGGGAGGCATTATCCCTCTCTCGCCTTTTTTTGCGACTTTCACCGCAGTGCAGCCAGGCGTAGCGCCGAACTTGGCTCTTGTGGGTGGCAGTGAGCTTGGTAGTACTGTCATCATGCAGAATAATACACTGTGGGGCGTGCAGACAGTCTTGGACAATGGCCAGGCGGCACTTCGCTGGTTTCAAGTCGACGTTGATACCAATAAGGTGTTTCAGGAAGGACTGATCAAAAGCCGGGAATCGATTTCTTCTATGGCTCGATTGCTGTCAATAAAAGCGGGGACGTCGTTATAGGTTTTACGGGGTCGGGGAAATCGCAGTTCGCCAGCGCCTATGCCGTGGCGGGGATGACGATAAATGGGAAAACGGTGTTTGGCGATCCATTGTTGTTGGAGGAAGGGGGTTGCATCATACCGCCGCATCCGTTGGGGTGATTACAGTGCAACGACGCTGGACCCTTCAAACTCCAAGTCGTTTTGGACGGTCCAAGAGTGGGCCTCAGGCGAAACTTCGTGGTCTACGCAAATTACGGAGATTCGATTCGGTTTTGCTGCGGCTCCAGAACCGAGCACACTCGTGCTCGTTGGATCCGGCCTTTGGGGGCTGGCTGGGTGGCGGCGGTGCCGCAGACCCGGCAGCTATGAATGCAACAACAGCGGAGGCTCTTGATCTGCGAGACTAAAGCCTACCGCCTCTCTCGCATGGTATAAGGATGTGGGTCCGTCTCGATTTTCTTCACGCTGCCCGCATGGTCCTTCATGCCATGCATGCCTTCAGCTACAAAGACGACAGTTATAAAGACGACAGTTATAAAGACCACGTGATCGTCCATCGATCTATCGTGATGGGCGACGCGCTCTGTTTTGTATGTGCGAGCCGGCCAGACTAGAGAATGGAGAAACCGACTGTTGGTTGCAACTCGCTGGTTTTCAGGAGTAGCTCGGGCGGTTTTTATATGCGGCACGAGTCATATGTCGCCTTCCAAGGCCGGACGTTTTTCTGCATGGGACTGAGACATTGAATTGAACTTTGGTACACAAGGCAAACAACCGATCATCCTTTGCCATTTGCCCGTCTTGTCATGACGATGATGTTCATCTCGGTCAAGTCTGCCGGTTGTATCAATCGGTTGATCCGCCCGGCAGAGATTGCTTCTCTCATGATGTTCTGTTTCGTGCTGATTGCCCCCTCAGGTTGCTCGCGATCAGGTGAAGAGCAACTCGCGCAGCATGAGAATCACGGCGACCTCTATGTTCAGCAACAGAAATTTCACGAGGCCGTGATCGAGTATAAGAATGCCGCGCGTGCCGCTCCGAACGATCTGGCAATCCACTGGAAACTCGCTCGGACGGCCCTCAAGATCAAAGACTTCGCGACCGCTTTCGCTGCGTTGCAACGAGTTGCCACGCTCGACCCCAACCATTATGAGGCCAAAGAAACTCTGGGACAGTTGTACTTGGCAGCCGGCAAGACGAAGGAGGCAGCCAGGCTCGCTGAAGATCTGCTGACGAAACATCCGCAACATCCCGGCGGCTATTTACTTCAGGGACGCCTCTCAGCTCGAAACGGCGATCTTGCATCCGCCACCGCTCGATTCGAAGAGGCGGTGGAGCGAGATCTCAAAAACGACGAAACGATGGTGGCGGTCGGCCATCTCCACCTCCTTCAGCAAAATCCTGCTGAAGCGCTGGCCTGGTATGATCGCGCGCTTAAGGTCAATCCCGATTCAATCGAGGCGCACGTCGCACGGGGCAATTACTACTTTTCCGCAGGGCGAGCACACGACGGCGAAAAAGATTTTCAGATGGCAGTGGAGCTTGGGAGAGACTCCGAAGACACGCGCCTCGCCATTGCCGTTCAACACCTCACGCAAGGCCGTCCGTACCGTGCGGAGCAAGAATTGATTGCCATTGCCGAGGGAATGAAATCCCGAAAGGCTCATGTGCTGCTGGCCGAGGTGAAGCTCGAACTCGGGAAGATCTCAGAAGCCAAGCCGCTCGTGGCGGACGTCCTCAAAAACGGGGAGCGAGATTCAGCCATTACCTATCTTCAAGGTCGCATCGCGCTGGCTGAGCAAAGGCGCGGGGAGGCACGATCTTTCTTTGAGAACGCCATGAAGCATGATCCCGGCATGGCTGCGGGACACCTCTATCTCGGGGTGCTCAATGTATTGGAGGGCCGCCGTGGCGCCGGCGAAGAGCAGTTGCTCGAAGCAGTCAAGCTCGATCCTGCCAACTCCAAGGCGCATCTGGCGCTGGCGGAGCTGTATCTGAGCGATAATTCGTTCGCCAAGGCGGAGCAAGAGGCGTTCGAGGTTCTGCGTAGAAATCCTGCCCATATCCAGGCGGCCCTGCTGTATGGAGACTCCTTCCTTCTGCGGGACGACTGGGGGAAGGCAGAATCAGTGTATTCTGCCATTCTGAAACAACTTCCCGAGAGTCCTCTCGGTCCGACCAGGATGGCCCAATTAAAACGCCGACAAGGGTTCTCAACTCAGGCCGCGGGCTTCTTTGCCGAGGCTGTGAGACGGAGCCCGGCTGATGCCGGGCTCATGTTCGAGTACTTGGTCGCCCTTGTCGCAGCCGAACAGAAAGAAAAAGGCAGGCGTCTCTTAGAGGACTATCTCGGAAAGGCGCCTCAGGATCCATTGCGTTGGGAAACGGCTGGGCGATTCCATCTTGCTGTCCGACATCCTGCTGAGGCTGAAGAGGCATTTCGGAAGGCAGCCGAGCTTGCCCCTGACAGTCCTCGGTCGCATTATCAATTGGCTCAGGTGTATATCGTTCAGCAGAAGCTGGTCGCGGCGGAGGCTGCTCTGCGGCGTGTACTGGAACGAGATGACACGTTCGAGGCGGCCCATACATCGCTCGGTCTACTGCTGACAAGTCAAGGTCGGACGGAAGAGGCCAACGGGCACTATCGTCGCGCCCTCGAACTGAGGCCTACCAATGGCGTGGCTGCTAACAACCTCGCCGCTAGTCTTGTTGATCAGCGCGCAGGCCTGGATGAGGCGCTCCGTTATGGTCTGCTTGCGCTGGAGGTCGCCCCGACGTCTGCTGCCATTCAAGATACGGTCGGATGGATTTATTTCATGAAAGGCTCATTCGAACAGGCGTATCCGTTGCTTGCGAGCGCCGCGAGCCAACTCAGCGAGAATCCCACGGTCCGGTATCACCATGCCATGGTGTTGGCTAAACGGGGCGAGAAGGCCACGGCCGCGGCGGAGTTGGAAGCAGCTTTGTCTCTCTCGAAGAATTTTCCCGACGCCAAGGAAGCCGCCACAACTCTGGCTCAGCTACGAGAGTAGATTATGTCTACGGCCGAATCTAGCCCAATGCATCAATCAGTTCGGAGCCAAACGAGCAGCGTGCCGTCATTGGCGCAGGTCCGCACTGAGAACCAGATGACGGGCAGGGATCTGAGCTGGCGCATGAGTCTTATCGGTATCGCACTCATCTGCTTGTTTGCCTCGGTGTTCAAGGGACTGTGGGATCTCTGGATGACGCGCGAGGACTATTCGCACGGATTCTTGGTTCCGCTCGTAAGTCTCTATTTGATCAAAACGAAATGGAGAGAGATACAGAGCCTTCCCATCGGTTCTGTTCGAGCTCTTGGATTTGGAATGGTCCTGCTGTCCTTGGCTGGTTTGTTCATCGGGGTCGCCGGCGGGGTCATTACACTCAGCAGCGTGATGTTCATTGGAATACTGATAGGGCTGACGCTTCTCTTACTCGGCTATCCTTACCTACAAGCCTTGGCGCTTCCGTTCGCCTACCTCATTTTCATGACGCCTGTCTTGGATGTAGTCGTGGACCCCTTGCACCACCCGTTACAACTGCTGGGCGCGAAAGTCGTAAGCGCACTATTCCAAATCGCGAGTGTGCCGACCTATCTCGATGGGACGTTCATCCATTTCCCGAACGGCATCCTCGAAGTCGCCGTCCAATGCAGTGGCGCCAACTTCCTGATCTCCATCCTGGCTATTGGTTTGCCGCTCGCCTCCCTTGCCCTGCGCACATGGTGGACGCGGGTGACGCTTCTGATCGCGGCCTTGGTCATCAGTATCGTGGCCAATTGGGTGCGGGTCGCACTGATCGGACTGATTGGGTACCTGTGGGGCTGGGGGCCGCAGGTCCATGGCCCTCTCCATATTTTGCAAGGCATGCTGGTGTACTGGATCGGATTTGGGGCCCTATTCGGCGGTGCATGGATCCTGGCTAAGGCTGAGCGTCGAAAGGACACGGTCAGAAACGATCAGGCTCTTCGATCGTCACATCCACTATTTGCCCCCGATCGGCAAAAGTGGCGTCGCGTCTGGTGGATCACTTTGGCGACCCTTGCGGCAGCGAACGTCTATCTGTACGGGTACGACCGGGGACCTGTCGCAGCGAAGCAAACCTTCGCGTCTTTTCCCCTGACTATTGGGAAATGGGCCGCAGTTGGGTCACAGCAGGGGTCGCCCCCTGTAAGGATCAAGGGGGCCGATCAAGAGCTGATCAGAATCTACCGCAAGGCTGATGGCTCTACCGTGTGCTTGTACATCGCTTATCTGGATTCCCAAACCCAGGGTCGAGAGCTTGTGAGCTATCTGACGGCCCCGCTGCACAAGAACGCGAGCGAGACGAGGCTCAGAGTGGGAGAGGAGGGCCTGGCGGTGAATGCCGGATTTGATGACGAGAGTCATGCGAAGACACCCATTCTATTTTGGTATGACCTCAACGGCCAGGCTGTTGCCGATCGATACCGAGCCAAGATGGCGACAATCCTTCAGGTGCTCGCACACGATGGCTCGAATGGCGCATTGGTACTGATCTCCGGGGTTTCCCAGAAGGAAGGTCAAGAGTTTGCCGCTGGACATCTGGAGAACTTTGCGCGAGATCTTATCCCTATCCTTCGATCGTATTTGCCTTAAACATGGCTCGTCCGCTTGCTATTCGAGTAGTCAGCAGCTTGGATGAATTCAGGAGACTCGCATCCAACTGGACCGATCTGTTGCATGTGTCTGAGCCTCGGGGGATCTTTTTGACATGGGAGTGGTTGTACCACTGGGCGAGACAGTACCTCGGGACCAATCGTCTTTGGATTCTCGTCGTTGTGGACGAGGACCATCGCGTGCGCGGGATTGCCCCCTTCTATATCCGGTTTGTTCGGCGCCACCATATCATGGCCTATCGGGAAATCGCCTTTCTCGGTACGGAAGAAGTCTGCTCCTCCTATCTGGATGTCATCGCGGAGCCTGCGTACAAGCGAACGGTCTGGCAACGCCTCTATCAATTCTTGTTTCGTGAGGCCGCAGAAGAATGGGATGTCCTGACGCTGGAAAAGATACCAGCCGAATCTTCGACCATCGAGATGCTCATGGATGTGTTCGAGGAAGCAGGAAAAGTAATTGAGATTCTGAAGAGCACCTGTTGCCCCGTGATCAGCCTCCCACGTTCCTGTGCAGACTATAGGCGGGCGTTGAGCGCCAACCGTCGATATAATTTACAAAGAAAGTACAAGGCTCTTGAACGGTTAGGCATGGTGGCCTATCGCCATATACAGAAGGGACCCGAAGTCAGTCGCATGTTCGACTCGTTGGTCCGGCTTCATGAAAAACGGTGGACGCTCAATGGCGCCGGTGGGGGAGCCTTTCACCGCGAGCGCTTCTTGGCATTTCATCAGGACCTCGTGGAGGTGTTCGAGGAGAAAGGATGGCTCAGTCTTAGCCTCCTTACCATAGATGATCGGCCCGTCGCCGGCATTTATGGGTTCGTCTACGAGGGCACCTATTATTTTTATTTGCCTGGCTTCGATCCCATCGCGGCTCCTCATGCCAGCCCTGGGATGCTTGTGCTCAGCCGTCGGATCGAACAAGCGATCGAGGAGGGTCTTGGTCTCTTCGATCTCTTGCAAGGAGACGCGGACTACAAATGCACGTGGGCCAACGACATCAGACGCTCTCTCACGATACGCGCATACAACCGCCGCAGCCGCGCCTTGTTCCTCAAGCTGGTCGAGAGCGCCAGGCAAGTCATCAAGATCGTCCTGAGGTGACCGGTGGAACTCGTCGTCACCGTTGATGCGGAGGAGGATCAATGGGGGCTGGCCCCGTCGGGTACCGCCAGCGCCACGAACATCCAGCAGATCCCGACGCTCCAGAAATTGTTCAACGACTATCACGTCGTACCGACCTACCTGCTCACCCATCCGGTCGCGAACGATGAGAAGGCGACAGCGGTTCTCCGGGACCTGCTCGACGCAGGCCAGTGCGAGATCGGCATGCATTGTCATCCGTGGAATACTCCTCCCTATCAGGAGACCCTGAATCGCTATAATAGTATGCTTTGCAACCTTCCGCCGTCGCTCCAATTGGAGAAGCTGCAACGTTTGCACGAGGCGCTGCACAGGGGATTCGAACGGCCGCCATTGGCGTTTCGGAGCGGTCGCTGGGGATTCGGCCGTGAAGCTGGCGGCATTCTTGCTGGGCTGGGATGCCGCATTGATACATCGATCACGCCCTATACGTCATGGACGGCTTCAGAGGGACCGGATTTTTCATCCTACTCGCCGCATGCGTTTTCCTTCTCCTCCGGCGATCTTTGCAGGAATGGTTCGGACGGAGATATGGTGGAAATCCCCGTGACCATCGGATATGTGGGCGGCAGTTTCACGCGCTGTCACCAACTGCGAAAACGACTGAACAGGTCGCCCTTTCACCAACTGCGCATTGCAGGCTTTCTCGCGAGGCTGGGATTTTTGCGGTCTGTTTGGCTGTCGCCGGAACGAGAGACACCGGCCCGACTGGTCAGACTCCTGCGGCAGGCGACGCGGGAAGGGTGCCGCATCGTCAATCTCTTTTTCCATTCATCATCGCTGCAGGTCGGGTGTACGCCGTTCGTGCGCACGCCTGACGAGAAGGAGCAGTTCCTCCGATCGCTCTCGGCTATATTGCATTTCTGTCGAGAGTCCGGCGTCGCAAGTGTTCCTCTGTCAAAAGCAGCACAGAACATTCTGAGAAGCGGGTCGAGCGCGCAGTGACCATCGGAACCATGTCACGCTAATAGGCCCTCTTGGAAGACCCGATCCTTTCTGTGTCAGGGTCGATCAAATACTGGTAAATGTCGTCTCGCCAGGATTCACCGTGAGTGAGCCGGTTGTCCAAAATAGAAACAACCAATCAATGAGGGGCCTGTCGGCATAGTGTTTGCTCGAGTCGCGATTAAAATTTTGCACGTATCAGAAGATTAGGGTTGCGGAGAGAATTCATGCGTGGTATCTATGCGCCTACTACTTAGACACTACGCAGTCGGAGTCTTGACCGCCGCCTCGCCTGTTCCTACAAGGAGGTTACGATGCTCACGACAAGAGCTGTCCTGGTGCTTGTCCTTCTGAGCTCCCTGCTGATTGCTCCTTCCTTCTCCGTTGCTACCCCGATCGTGTTTTCAGATTTCGGAATTGATGCTGCGTCGATTCTTGATACCGTGGACGCATTCCGCGGAGCCATCGGGGGCGCGAATAACGGCGTGGCTCCTGGATCGTTTGCCACGGGGCGTCGGGAAATCGGTTGGGATGGCGGAGGTGCCGCAGCTCCCGTGTTGGTGGATATGCCGAAAGACCTGTTCCAGAACCGAGGGGCGCAATTCTCGCCTGGAACCCACGACATTCTCCATCAGCGGCGCACCCCAAGCGCGCTTCGGCAACATCAATCCCAATTATCCGAGCACCTTCACGACCTTCAGTGCCCCAAGGCTGTTCGCACCGACCAATAGCATTGTGACGGAGCAGGCCTTCTCCGTGCCGGGCTCAAAAATTCCAGCCACGAGCACCGCGTTCGGGGCGGTCTTTACGAATGTGGAATTGGCTACCACCACATCGATCAAATACCTCAGCCCGGGTAACAAGCCACTGGGAACCTTTTTTGCTCAACCCGCTGCGGGTGGCCTGTCCTTCCTCGGAGTCACATTTAACAAAGGGGAGCTGATCGACAAGGTGGTCATTACCACGGGCAATACGATACTGGGGCCCAACAATGGCGATGGGATCAATGTCGTCGCAATGGACGACTTCATTTATGCCGAACCGCAGGCGGCTGCTGAACCCGCCACGTTGCTGCTGCTTGGCAGCGGGCTGATCGGAATGCTATATGGAAGAAAGAGGCTGACCGTATCGAGCTGACCTGTTGGTAGCGGTCGGTTCCCTAGACTTTAGTCGCATTGAGGAGCCGCTCTCTTGGGAGAGCGGCTCCTTTGTTTTTGGACCATGTTTCAAGGAGGAAACTTCTGCGCAAGTAAATATTCAGTGCTCTTTCTTAAACGTAGGCATTTCGTGCGACCGCCAGCTTTTTATCTCTGCATCGTGATGGACGCCGATGGAGAGCGATCATGCGTTACCTTCGACCCCGTTCCCGTCGGGTGATCACCTCTTGACCTCTCATCCTCCTCGGAGAAGCCAGCACACGAGCTGGCCGTTCCAGCAGTTCATGGACGATGTGGAGCCGCTTTAACCACTTCATAAAGGGGATTCGCCCTGAAATGGAAGCATTCATGCTCACCTGTATGGTTTATCTACCAGCTTTTATTCCTAGTGTTTTATGTTGATTGTTCGGTCCAGCTCGGGTAAAAACATCGCTAGTCTTTGAGGCTGACCCTGTGACACTGAGATATCGTGCTGAGTGCTGGAATGCTTATCTTGGCACACCTCTCCCAGCCTACGTTCGAGTCATTACCACTCTACGGTCATTCATGGAACTTCCCGTTTACGATTGTTGACCATAACAAGTTCGGACTGTGTTTCGGACTGCGTGCTAGCAGGGTTGGAACCGAAGATTCTCAGTTAGGCTGATTCGGTCCATCATCATTGTGTGGACCGTATGGAGGATTCATGGAGAGAACAATCCGACCGAGCATCCTCGCGGTTTCTACGTTCATTTGGGTTGGATTCATTAGTATTTCCACCGTCGCCTCACTTCCTCTTTCATACAATACCGGCTTGGAGCATGTGACGACAACTCTGTTTACCCCCCAGTATACGACTGACCTCTTTCCGCCCGGCACATACGGACCGTTTGAATCGCAAGCAAGCTATAAGCAGAGTTTTGACGGAACGGCTCTGACTAAACAGGTTGGCATCGGATTTGTGTTCGATCCGGGTTTCTCTGATGGGCAGAAGTCGGCATTTAGAGCCGCTGCGGTCACCAATATTGAAAGCATCTGGAATAATAAGTTTTTGATCACGGATACTGCTAACCAACGGTCCTTTCCGTTAGGCGTCGCAGTGATGACCGCTGGTCCGATATTCAACCAGGCTGTTAACGTAAAACCTGGCTCGGGTATAACAAATGTCAGTAATTGGTATGCAGTTGGGCTCACTCCTCAAGTCATGGCGCACGAATTCGGACACATGATTGGTCTCTACGATGAATATATCGGTGGCGGCATTGATAAGCATCCCAACCCCACACTCAGTCGTACCGGTCTCATGGGGTTGGGTGCCCTCATTGAGAAACCGGAGATGCTACCCCGTTATTACCAGGGCTATCTTGATTTCATGAACGTCCTCAACCCGGGTGGTAGTTTTGCCTTGGCGGTCGCTCCAGAACCATCCACCCTCCTCCTTGTGGCCAGTGGTGTACCAATCCTCTTGGCGTCTAGAAGGTTGAGGTGGTTTCGCTTGAGACAGGAGGATGCATCGGAAAAGTAGATGTTATTCCAGGATCTCTACAGATCCGTTGGCCGATCAGCCGGCAGGCTTCGTTTTGAAGAGAGAAAGCGCGATCAAAGGTGTATCGCTAATGGTTCACAGCGGGCGGCAGTTCGTCTGGATCCTTCCAGCCATATGTTCAATTACGTTGGGCCCAATTCTCCTGGACACTTTATTGTCTGGACGTAGCCGTGCCGAGGCCGAGGGAAGAAGAGAGGACGTGCTGCATTCAATCGCACTCAAAGATGTACATCCCTTGCATGGAGGACAAAACCTCTATCTTCGCGGCGACGGCACGGGGTTTTGCCAAGTTATCGCTTGGAATGCAAATGCCACAAACCTTTTAGAAAAGCGATATTCCCTTCGTAGCTCACCCGATTCCATAAAACATTTCAATATACTCATTACTCCCGATTCTCTTTCTACGTTCTCCACAAAGGACCGAGCAGGTCTCCCTGACGAAGCAATATCCACGATTTCGGTGACCTGGGCAGCCGGACGGTCGTTACGCATCTCCAAATGGGCAAATGATACGCACCCGGCCTTTGATCAAATCCACGGTATGCTCCTCACTGAGTGTCAGTCAGCTCAAAAGACCATGCCCATTTACGAGGGAAAATACGATCACGGTTGGGTTCCGGACGGATTCTGATTGGTAAATCGGATCTTCCCCAGTAAGCATCACCGGCCGAGGCCTCACTTTGGATCACTCGGACGGCATAGAAGGCACCGCGTGCCCGAGCATTCGTCTATCCTATGCATCCGGGCCTATGCCCCCCTTGCACACTGCACTGAAGTGGACACGGTGCACACTGTTCAGTGTGCTGTGCGGCATCCATCGCAGATGAAAACCATATGAGGCGTTTGGGAATTCCAGGGACAGGCACGTTGGATGGCGAGTTTGTTTGTGGATCACGGAACCGGGTATTTCCGAAAAGGAGGCGCATCACGCGCTGGAGGAGACCCTTCCCCAGGTGGCCAATACGTGGAATCACAACAGTTAGACATTGTAGCGTACGCTGATTTGTATCTAGTAGACGACGTCTTCTCAACAGATGAGTTCATACGACGGGTCGTCACCAAAACGAGGAAGGCGCAGAACATAGCTTCAACAGATGTCGCGTCACAGGGTGTCCGGTCTGGCTGGAGTCTTCAGACTAAGGGAGGCGGTTTCAAGAGTTTGAGCACAAGGTGCATGACATGATTCGGTCTGAACGGTTCATTGTCTATGCACCTACTCGACAGGGCAATGTGGAGACGGGGGACCACTTCGCACATGTGCGTGTTCAAGACACATCATTATGCCATTCTTGGAAGTGCATCCCAGGGGTGGTGGCTCTCTCCCCTTGGAGACGTAAAGGCGTTCCTCTGCAAACCTCATGCGGCTTGAAAACGTGAAATCGTCTGATATAAGTCTTCCCCGACATTATCCTTATTCAGATAGGCACTCGCTCCCGCCTGCAGAAGAGCCTGTTGTACAGAGCCTGCCTCGTTCACCGATAACCCAATAATAGTTGTCCGCGGGTGGCTTTGTTTAATCAGGCGTGTCGCCTGCACCCCGTCCATCTGTGGCATGTTCACGTCCATGATGATGACACTTGGCCTCAACAGGTTTGCCAGGTTTACGGCCTCCAGTCCATTGCTCGCCTCTCCGACAATGGTGATGGTCTCGTACGACTCCAGGACGCTCCGTATGCCCTTCCGCATGAGGGGATGATCGTCCACCAACAGAACGCGGATCAGGCTAACCTCCATCATACCTAATGACTGCTCGCTCCCGTTAAGAAACTATCTATTTGATGAGTCCCCGGTCGAGCTTTTTGTTTTTATCGGATGATCTGCACATTTAATCAAGAACATTTTTCAACCACGCTACTGAATTACCAATTGTCAGGATCAGGATTCTCGCCTCACAACACCTTTGTGAGTTTGTACAGCGGTGAAAGGCTACTCTAGTCATAGAGAGGAAAATCGACTGCATTTGGAAACAGACTCTGTTGAATAGGGTGTTTGAGACTTCCTCGTCTTTCGGTGCTGGCCCCCGCTTTGTCCTACAAGATAAATCGACCTTCGCGCTTCCTTGTTTGACAACTACCGAACCCTCGATACTTTGTGTTGATCATACAATGTCAGGAGTTCCACAAAATGTTTGTACTCCGCACTCACCCAACTAGCTTTCTGAAGGGAACATCCATGGGCCATCAAATAGTCGCGGACCGTCTTGACCGCGGGGCCTAGGCGTTGTCCATGCATATAGAGCGTAAAGGCATAGAGCCGCTCCCAATCGTCAGGGCGGAGGAACTTCCGGGGACAGACCTCGACAAAGGCCTGAAGGAGTTGCGTGGCTTTTTCATCCATATGGTCCTTTCTTGTAAGAATGAGGACTGTAACTATGCATTCAAATCGGATGAAAATTTACCTCCATAAAGGGAGTACTTCCTCCGATGAGAGTTCCCCGCTTTGGATGGAGACATTCTGTACGTAGGGTAAACTATCCCCTGAATCGACCTAGTATGAAAAGATCCTTGTATGGCCCACTATGATGGGTATGGGGGCGGGTGTATATGAGGCGTGAGACACTTCAGCCAAGGCGGCCTATTACCATCTTACTGGTCGATGATACTGCCCTTATTCGCCAGACGGTGCGAAGTATGTTAGAGCCGTTACCGATGCTTAAATTGGCCGGTGAAGCTGCTGATGGGGAATCGGCGGTCAAGATGGCGCTTGACCTGCAACCTGATATCGTTGTCATGGACGTGCAGATGCCGAAGTTGGACGGCATAGAAGCTACCCGCCAGATTAAGAAGGCACTTCCCCGGACATCCATTATTGGCTTCTCTGTACAGACGGACGCGACGATCCATCGGGTGATGCATGAAGCGGGAGCCGTGACCTTCCTCGCCAAGGAGCGGGCTACTGAATTGCCTCAGGTCATCGAAACGCTAATCGGACGGCACCGACCTCAGGATGATTTGGCATAGCGATAGCCGAGGTACGGGTGACCCTCCGACACGGTCTCATTTCGCGTGGCTTGCATTGCGATACCAATGCACGCAATTCCACGGTGGCCGCATCCGGCCGGTCGCACGGCTGCCGCAAATCGCGCCAGCACGCGGGCATCCAGGACATCGGTCTTGGCCAACACCCCCATCGCCTTGCCACCGCGCGCACCTGCCGCGGGTTCACCACGGCGCCTCGCCAGCGAGGTCCACTTGGAGATCGAGTTGAGCTTGGGACACATCAATACCTGCACAGATCGGGGTATTCATGCGCCGTCCTCCTTGTATGGCCCGGCCTTGGTATGGCCCGGCCTTGCCACTGATGCGGGCTGTCGCCCCGGCAACTGTTCGGGCTTTGGCAAAAATATGGACGTGATGACCCCTCGCTCACATTCGGCCTCACGGACCTAGGTGACTGCGTAGTACAGTTCCGAGCCGGGTAAAGTGACCCGCATTGAGTTCGTTCTTCCGCGCACGGCGTTTAACAAGCACCCAAGCGTAGGAAGCAGGAAGGACAGCGTAGAGGAGCAAACTGATAAACCGCTGGATTCTGAAGAGGATTTAATGGTGGCGGTGACCCGGAACAAATATTATTTTAGCCCGAAACTCAGGGTCCCTCTCCGGCCTCGTACGGCGGCATGATAAGCAACGAAAATGGCTATAAACATTGCCGTGGCCTGGGGGTTAGCTTTGGGACTCTCAGGACAATCGAAATGCCATAGCTAAAATTGCGGCGTTTTGGTGGGACTCGTGATCGGTTCACCTGGCCTACGGTCTTGAGCGTCAGATCGCCCCATCCCCAAACCGGATGGGTTGGGAACTCTCCATGGGTTGCCTCCTACTGGGCCGCTTGACATGGCGTCGACCAGTCCCCCCCATCCTCGCTTTCGCCAATTCTCGTAGTTGGGTACGCCGTCATAATCAGATGCTTTCCGAAAGTACCCGTTGGATGGGAAGACCCTGACGGCGGGAGTGTTCATCTGTCCGGGTACAAAGAACCGTTCGACTTCGTCGCTGCAGTAGAAGCTCATGCTCGGGAACAAACTATGTCGGACCACCCGACCTTTATAAAATCGATCCAAAAAAATGGTTAGCTCCAATTCTGTCCAGATGGGTTGGAACGAGACAAATAATTCCGCCACTTCGCGGGCAATTACTCCGAACGGCCCCGCCAACCGCTCCGCTAAAATCTCAGGGCTCTGTGTACGAGACCCCACGACCTGCGTAAACCGAACCCCATCCTCAACAGCTTCTGTCGTGCACCTAATCGAGAACGGCTCAGAGGGAATGCCCGCATAGGATAGCCCTCGGTACATGCCACTCTCCCTCGTGACACCGGATGGACCGACTGCGCTCAACATTGGCCCGTTGCTGGTATCCATTACGGTTACGGACGCTTCCAGAAAATTGGCAAACCGGTAAGCTGTCTGCCCAAAAATTACACCTCACATGATACTCTGGCCCGGATTGCCACGCTTATCGACCTCCGGCAGTCGTGTGCGGGGATCGATCCAACTTAGACCTGCAATAGAGTAAGTAAATGTTCGGAGATTTAGCGTAAGATTAGGCACTAGAGTTCTCCTTGATCCGTCAGAGTTGAGGGATATTCAGCATTCGGAGCGTGGTGGAGATTACAGAGGTTGGAAATCGGTTACAATTGAAATAAATCCATGCATTTTTGCATTTGCGCGGGAGGTCTCCCGAGGTCGCTTCGTTTATGCTATGCATTGGGAGGTGCGTGATGTGAAACTAGGCGATGAAGCAATACAGATTTACAAGCATCCCACGAGTGAAACGGAAGCCGTTAAAGTTGGCTGGTCATGGCGTGCGTTCTTCTTTTTCGCAATCTGGGCTTTCGCTAAGAAATGGTGGATGGTAGGCATGACTTCCTTCTTTATCGTTCAGTTTTTTACTCGGGATGGGGGAAATAGCGGGCAAAGGAAGTTTCAGCAGCGAAGCAAAGGAGACGATAATAAATATTGTTATTCGAGCAAGCGGCTAGCCACACCGGGGAAGCAACGATCGGGCCTGATCTCCCGATCGGCCAGCATTCCTGGTGCTGGTGCTGCCTCTCTCCTCACTCCAGGATCCCCTCAGGAGGGACCATGCCGCACGGACATACACAGCCTTCTTCCGAAACACTTCGTCTCATGCGCACCATGCGAGCGGAAGGCGAGACGGTTGGGAAAATCGCCCGACGTTATGGCCTTCCCTTGGAAGAGACTCGGCGCCTCGTCGACGCAGGCGAGCAAGGTGAGCAGGCGAGCATGCCGTCATCTCCGGAAGAGGCCCGCCTATGGCTGGCTGAAGCCGCGCTTCACTCGGCAACATGGCCGGGAGGCGCACGGAGCCTTCAATT
>DAISKX010000020.1:0-15708 GCA_036820725.1 Nitrospiraceae bacterium | reverse complement strand
TCCTTTTCATTTCAGCACCATTGTGAAAGACGATGTGCGCCGTATCACAATGAAAAATCTTGATGCAATCTGAATCTAAATACGGAGCCAAGCGTTGAAGGTTGAACCGTGTATCGACCACCACATCGTATCGCTTCCAGGGGATAAACTGCTGGTTCTGTGTGTGGATCACATCAACATTGTAGCCCAGGTCTATAAACGTTTGAGCCATGGCAATAGTCTTCCAGTATTGCTCGTGACTCGTCGGAACCGCTAAACCTCGCTTCATCATGAGCAACCCCTGATTGGCGTATGAGATGAGCACATTTCCCCTGGGCCGTCCCAAAGCCCTTAGGCATATCACCCCTCCATGGAACACTTTTCTGATATTACTGAGAGCTGCCACCATTTCTCTGGCCAGCAGGTAAATCTGAAACCGCTGAAGATATCGTTTGAAGTCGCCTAACATTATGATCGTTTCCAACCGTCAGGCACCAGCCAATCCACTGGTTTCCATCCATCCACAGGTGCGATCCACTGGTCCGAACTGAGGGGGTGGGGGTCCAGATGATGCATGCCTCCATGGCTCCATTCATGCCAATTTGGACCAAGAACCGGCCGAGGGGAAATGGGATGTTCTTGGTAGGAAGATGGCGACAACTCAGTAATCTCATATGCATGAACCCGAATCCCGTAGAGGGGAAAGCAGTCCTGAGCAAAACGAATCACCCGGTTTACATCAACAATCACGCGCCCCGCGGGACGGGCTATGTGCGGATTGCCAGAGATGATTGGCGATGCGGGGTGTTCCTGCCATGGTCCGCCAAGGTGTTTTGAAAAGTACAAGCGCAAGATATCGTGTTTCAGTTCTGGATTGGTGTCAGAAAATATCCACCAGTAGTCACGAAAATGGAACACCGAATTATCACTAAAACGTTGCCCCGATATCAGAACATCAGTGCACGTCCATTCAAACGGGAAACGCTGGGACTGGTACAAGCGGATGCTTTGTGCCTGGTGACTCTCCGGTATCATGTAGTATCTGTCCTCCCATTCGAAGACATATGGATACGAGAGGTGAAACGGCTCTCTCAGCACAATCTGCTCATACTTCCAAGTGAGGGCATCCCTGCTTGTTGCGAATCCAATTTCCCCCTTATCCGAGTCATAGTTATATACCTCAAAAAACATGAACCACGTGTCGCCCTTACGAATCATGAATGGGTCGGCGACAAAAAGCGCACGCACGTCCGTAACATGATCGCGGGTCAGGACGGGGTTTGAAATACCGCATTGCGGAAAAAGCCGGTAAGGTGCCTTGCCTGCGTACATCCCAATTGACCAGAGGTGGTAGACGGCAGCTTCCTGACCAAGAAGGTTGTCACTGATGTTCTGAGAGAAGGTTTGGCGAATACAACGTTTTATCTTCCATTTAAGAACACGCTTGAGCACGGATGTCAGAGATCCTGAATCATTCCCGCATTGTACCAATCTACAGTCTGCCTCAATCCTGCCTTCAATTCTGTCGTAGCCTCCCAGCCTAACCACTCCTTTGTTTCCGCTGCGTTAGCCATTCGAATCGGCTCCATCGGCCGATCAGGAAGCACTCCAAATGCAGGCTTGAGCCGGGTTCCCATCTGCTGCGTAAGGAGTTCGACAACTGCTCGCACTGAAGTCCCCACCCCCGAGCCTAACTCTATTGTTTTTCCCTCAACACCGGGAGCGTGAGCCGCGGTAAGAAAACCTTCTATGACATCCTCAACATATACCCAATCGGCCTCCCATCGCCCGCTCGCGAGTTGAGGGGATTCGCCGCGGAGGGCAGAAAGAATAACCGACGGAATAAGCTTGGATGGATCCTGCCCAGGACCAAAAGTCATGAATGGAATTAACACGACGATTGGGGTCTCATAGAGTACATGAAACATTCGCCCATAGCCGCTGGCCGCCCACTTTGCAGCGGCATACGGTGAGGTCGGTACGGGATGCGTATCTTGAGGCCCAGGCTCCGTCAAGGAACCCGCGAGAATAATCCTGCGACATCCAAGTTCGGTACCGATGGATAAGATGTTGATGGTGCTGAGAAGGAGACTGCGAAAAGTCGGCAATACAAGTTGCCGATCAGGGCTCGCCCCCACCGAACCAGCCAGGTGATAAATGACTTCAGGTTCGACCTTTGACAGAAGATTTTTGAGGTCCTCAATTTCGGACAGATCCGATTGCCACCACAGGGGACCGTCCTGGGGCTTGACCCGGGGTATCCGTGAAGTCGCATGCACTTCTGCGCCGTTGTGATGAAGTTTCCGGCATAAATGTGATCCGAGAAATCCACTTCCTCCAGTTACCAAGACTTTGCGCCCCCGCCATTGATCTGCTCCCGTCATGCTCTTCACGTATTATTTGGAAGATTCAAGGTCTTGGGGCTTGTAGATCAATTCCCCTGTAGATACAGTCCCATCGTCATAGCGGGCTATAATTTCATCCGGAATGTGTGACAGGTCGGTAGCTCGAAGATAATCTCTCATTGTAGTTCCCGTACACTCCTCATCTACCCGTTGTGCGCCACGGTTAGCCAGCGCGTCGTCTAGATCCACGATTCGGAAGTCGATACTGAACCGTGTTCTCCCTGACGTATTCGGCACGCTGGAGTGCATCTGGGCACCTGAAAACATGATAATTCCGCCAGCTGGCACAATCAGTCGAACCTGGGGATCAAGCTCGAGCGATTCGGACGCTCGCGGAAGTGGCCTCGGATCCTCTTTCAGATACTGCGCGACATGACCCCCTCGGTGTTGCTGATTCCATAAATAGTAATTGTATCCTCGTGAGGTATTCAGGACCGGATGATTCCAATAGCGAGGGTGAAAAGCCATTGCATTCTCGCTCTGGAAGTCATAAATAGGAATCCACCAATTGATCTGAAACATGGGAGCCGAGTACCACGTATCTCGGTGAGGATGCCAGGCATACGCGATGCCTGTGGTGAGATAATTGTCGCTGGTTGAGCTTCGCATTTTGGGCACATCAAAGTACGTCTTCTCTAAATCGCAACCTAGGTCTGAGAGTAAAGAGCAAAGATGACGCTTGGATTCTGGGTGATGAATGAATTCTGGCTTCAGCGTTCCAAGAATCTCCGCGTACCGTTCGACAGACATGTGAAATTGCGCTGTTTCTGGATCATGTGGTGCGAATGCCTTCTTGATCAGTTCTCGGGCGAACTCAATAAAAGCTCGCGAACTCGCACGCGGGGAATACACGAACAGTTGGCCTTCAAACAATCGTTGCCGCCTAACGTCATCAGTTACATCCGCATCAAAATATACGGAATTGTTCATGGTGTCTCCTTGGTACCCGATGATTCGTCCAGCCTCAGTCTCAGTTAAGCAAACCGTGGTCCGAGAGTGCCTTGGCCGCTGTATGAATAACGTCAAATGGCATATGCGCTTTGTTGGCTATATCAAGAAGAGAATGACGGTTATCAGCGAGATTCAGCACCCACAATAGAGCCATTTCCTGAAGTGCCCCTTCCTTTTGTCCAGCCACAGCACGATACAATCCTCGTTTTCCTAACTGTGGCTCACAGTATGGATTCAAACTCACCGGCATCCGATCGTTTTCGAGCACAAAGAGAATCTTGAGGCAGAGACTGAGCGTATTGTGCAATGACCCGGCTCGTACGAACTCCAAATCGTCGGCTGACGTATGATACTCAGAGTACTCCCCGTTCGGCGTCCGCATCAGGCACCCGACAGGAAGATTAAAACCCGGAGAACAATATTGGCGCTCATCATACCCATATGGGAAAAAATCTATGATCTTGTATGGTTCATTTGAATATTGGAGCACATGAGCCGTGACGAGGTCGACTTTCGCTTCCCCTCTTCGACTCCGTTTATATGTGATTGCGCCGGCATCGCCCACACCTGTCATGACAAGGCCATGCCGAATCCAGTTGGTTTGCTCTTGGTTCATCGCCAACCAGGTAATTGAACCGATTGTTCCCGGTATAAAAAGAAACCGATAGGAGAGCTTGCGTTGCATATTCTGCAATGCACGACAGAGAAACGTCGACACCGCTACACCGGACAAATTGTCATTACACAGGGACGGGTGACAGATATGGGTGGAGATCAGCACTTCTTCAGCCGAATCGCCGGGAAGGAAGCACTCGCCGTAGGTGAGATGCCCGGGCTCAAGCGAAGAATCTATATACACCTCATACTCCGTGTCTGGCAGTTGCTTAAGCTGGTTATGACTCAGACAAAATCCCCAATTGTCTTTGTAATAGGAGGTTCTGTACGGAATCCACTCCGGTCTGTCAGGCAAGGTGTAAAGATGCGCCTGCAAGTCCTTCAACGGCATTCGCGATTTGACGGGAACACTATAACTCATGACGTGCAGGTTGCATCGCGTGAAATCCACAACACGCGTACCATCCGGCGTCGCGATATATGCGTCACGAATATTCCATTCTAACGGAACTTTCCAATCAAATACTTGGGTACCGCTGGGAACTTCATGGACTTCAACCGGTATATGTTGCTGAATGCCGAGGAGGGTCTGACGAACGCCATTTCCAGTTATGCTCCGGCATATCGGATACAGCTCCTCAATCATGCGGTACATAGCGGACCCCACGTCCGGCGCATTGAGAGTCTGCTGAATTTCAGTCATATCCATGGACTACTCAGTGAAAAAATCCGGATAGGAACGGTCTTTTTCAGAGATAATCTGCATACCATAAGGCCAGGAAATCTTGAATGCAGGATCATTCCAGCGAAATCCTTTCGCAGCGTGTGGCGTATAACACTCCGACATGTGATAGAAGACTTCCGTCTCGTCCTCTAACGTTTGAAACCCATGCGCAAACCCCTTTGGAATATACAACATACTGCGAGTTTCAGCAGATAGGATGACCGACAGGTATTGCTTGTACTGCGGTGATTCAGGGCGCAGGTCAACGATCACGTCATAAATTGATCCCCTAGTGCACCGTATAACCTTTATTTCCGCATGCGGATGAGATTGATAATGCATTCCACGAAGAGTGGCTCGTTTCTTATTAAAAGAGATATTGCATTGAACGATCTTGCCTTCCAGGTGATGCTCTGCAAACTCGTTCTCGCACCAAGCTCTGGCAAAAAATCCGCGCTCATCCTCCTTCCGTTCCAATTCAATGAGAAAGGCACCGGGGAGTTTTGTCGCCTGGAATATCACGGCAATATTCGCACCTCTGGGATCGGTACCACAAATCGGCCTCCCCAACTCCTGATATAGGACATTTGTTGCATCACCTCATCCTTGATATTCCACGGAAGAATGAGGACATAATCCGGTTTGGTTTCCTTAATGACATCAGGAGCATAGATTGGAATTCTGACGCCAGGCAAAAGTTGATCTTGCTTGTGAGGGCTTCTGTCCACCGTATAGTCGATGATATCTCCCCCTATGCCACAATAGTTCAGGAGAGTATTACCTTTTGCCGGGGCTCCGTAACCCACAATGGACTTGCCTTCGTTTTTTGCAGTCATTAGGAAGGACAATAACCTACGTTTAGTCTCGGCAACCTGTCTGGCAAAATTCAGATAGTGATCGAATCCTCCAAACCCGGCTTCCGCTTCCCGTTCGCGCAAGCCTTCCACCCGAGCGTTCAACGCTTTTGACGAATCATCACTGTGGTGTGCATAGATGCGCAATGACCCTCCATGGGTCGGTAACTCTTCCACATCAAAGACAGACAATCCGTGCTTTTGGAAAATCCGTTCGACGGCTAATAGAGAAAAGTAAGAGAAATGTTCGTGATAGATGGTGTCAAATTGGTTCTCTGCCATGAGACGCATCAGGTGTGGGAACTCCATCGTGATGACGCCTTGAGGTTTCAACGCAATTTTTAGCCCTCCGACGAAATCATTGATATTGGGTACATGCGCAAGCACGTTGTTCCCAATCAAGAGATCAGCCTTCTTTCCTCGCGCAGCAACCATGCGAGCGGTTTTCACACCGAAAAACTTCACCAAGGTTGGAATACGTTTCTCTTTCGCAACCTTCGCCACATTCGCTGCCGGTTCGATACCCATCACCGGCACCCTTCGCTTCACAAAATATTGCAAAAGATAACCATCGTTGCTTGCGATCTCTACGACATGACTTTGCGGCCCAAGCCGGAAGCGTTCGCTCACTAAGTCAACATACTGTTTCGCATGGTCGAGCCAACTATCCGAATAGGAGGAGAAGTACGCATAATCGCCAAAAATGCTCTGCGGACTGGTAAATTCCTCCAACTGGACAAGAAGGCATTTTCTGCAGACATATACATGCAAGGGATAGAAGGGCTCCATCCGGTTCGCACGATCTTTGGCGATGTACGAATTCGCCAACGGTGACATGCCCAGATCGACAAACGTCTGCGCAAGATAAGCTCCGCAAAATCGACAAGATCGATTGCTAGTCTGCTTCTGTATTTTGCCTCTCTTATTAGTCTCTCTCTTCATCTGTTTGCGTCGAATACGAATTGCCATGCGTCCGCCCTCCCGGTTTAGACTCGCTCTCTCAGTCTAGTCCACCATAGTCATCAACGGACTCGTCACACTGTCCTCTGCTCTATGCGATCAGACTCTTGGGCCACTCATTCCAACTTAAGTCTTCTTTCAGATAACCACCCTCCTTCAGTGCCTTCAAGACGTTAAGACGGATAAGTTGAGAGCTGCGAAAATTAGGATCTCGGAAATTCATCAATTCCAACCCTCGCTTGATATCTTCGATAGCGGCGTGCAGATCGATTTGGGGCTGATATGCTGGGGCAAGCTGTCTGAACTTTTCGAAACTCACGCGGTAGGACCGCTTGTCCGGCTGGGCATTCTGATTAACCTGCACGTCAACACCGGAAATTACCTTCGCTACAGCCTGAGCCAAGTCTCTGACCTGGTAGTTCCATTCATCGCTACCGGCATTTACGGCAATAAACTGACCCCCATCCCTGGATTTTCTTTGTACAGCCCAGTCAATAGCCCTCGCCATATCAGCGATATGAATCAGGGGACGCCACGGCGTTCCGTCGCTCAGAATAGTGATGCTACCGGTTGCCAACGCACTTGCCACAAAATCGTTGAGCACCAAATCTAGCCGTAGCCGCTCACTCATGCCGCAAGCAGTAGCAAATCTCAGACATGTCACAGCAAAGCTGGGGCCTGCGAGCCGAGCAAGCTCCTGCTCGGCTCCTATTTTGGATTTCGCGTACGCAGTCAGCGGATTCAATGAGGAATCTTCAGTCTTGGCACCTTCACCACCAGATCCATATACACTACAGCTGGAGGCAAAAACAAAACTTCTTGTTCCTTGTCCACGTGCCTGCTCTGCAAGATCGATTGCTGCCCGGTAGTTCACGTCCAACGTCACATTTTCAAACGTCGCTCCCATTGGATCATTCGAGATGGCTGCAAGATAGACGATCGCATCGACGTCTTTTAGTACTGTAGGATCGCTATGCCGAACATCGCTGAAATATTGAGAATCTACACGACACTCAGGTAGATACTTGGCCGCAGTCAGACAGGTAGCAAAATACCCCATGTCTAGGCCAATAATTTTGGCCTTGCTGTAAGACTTACGAAGGCGTTGCACAACGGTTGGTCCAATGTATCCCATATTCCCCGTGATCAATATCTTCATATTTTCCCCCAAAACAATGACCCCGTCATGAGCACTTGATCCCTGAAAGGTGGTTGAGAGTCGGGCCGTTCAATTATGAGCTCACTATCCCCTCGCTCCTCTCAATCTGAGGACTTTAGAATAGAAAACAGACGGCAAACATTGAACCCATCGGGTAGTAGAGAGCCGGCCACTACCAAATTTTCCATGGCGCTTTACTTACCGACCACAACTCCTCAAGATAGTTTTTCTCTTTCAATGTATCCATACAAGACCAGAAGCCATAATGGCGAAAGCCCATCATCTGCCCATCGTAAGCGAGTCGCTCCACAGGGTCTCTTTCCCAGATAGTCTGGTCGTCATCTATATAGTCCAACGCTTTCGTATTCAGGACAAAAAACCCTCCATTGATCCAACCTTCACCTGACTCGGGTTTTTCAAAGAACTCTGTGACTCGATCGCCCTCAAAACCAATTCGGCCAAACCGTGCAGGTGAACGCACGGAAGTCATGGTAGCCAATTTCCCATGCGACTGATGGAATTCCAGCAGTTTTCTGATATCCAGGTCTGCCACGCCATCACCGTATGTGAGCATAAACGCTTCATCAGTACCTAACCACTTCTTCAGCCGCTTAACCCTGCCACCAGTTTGTGTGGACACCCCCGTATCCACAAGATGCACGATCCACTTTGGCTGATTTCCATCGTGAATAATTGTCTTACCTGTTGAGAGATCAACGGAGAGGTCGTTATTAATTGCGAAAAAATTCAAGAAATACTCTTTGACCATTTCCCCTTTGTAGCCAAGAGCCAGGATAAATTCATTTATTCCATGGGCAGCATGAATCTGCATAATGTGCCAAAGAATCGGCTTTCCACCTACTTCCACCATCGGCTTGGGCCGAAGCACAGTTTCTTCCGAAAGACGTGTCCCTAATCCTCCCGCTAAAATCACCGCTTTCATTATTATCCTCCTGAGGGCATGGGCACCATTTAATCAACCTCGTGATTCTCTACCCGTGCTTTCGCCAAAAAAATGTTCTAAACACATATGAGAATAGTGTTGCCAAGCTTGGGAAACATTCCGGTGAATGCCCTAGTGTCTTCCGCTGTGCACCAGTCCAGTCAGAAACCTGGGTTGTAGACAGTAACGTGGGCGCCTTTTTGATACAGACGCTCTTCCATTGGATCGGACCACGCATAAGCTGTTATGTAGGAATATATTGAGTTGTCCACTTTAGGAGTGGCCGTATGGCCCCTGGCCATCTGCCGGTGAAGTCACCGCGAGCTGTTGGTCCCGTTCCATTCTCATGCACGCGGAACCCTACAACACGCGGAATATCGCAATGCAAACGAAAGGGATCTTCAGTCATGATGCCCGCAGAGACTGTGTGAACCCCTTCAGAAAGCATATTCCCAGGTATCCAAGCAGTAGCCGTATATCGACCGACTGCCCGTTGCCGTCGCAGCCATGCTGGATCACGGTCGTTGACAATAAAAATGATTACGTTCTCCTCGTTTTGAATACTGAATTGCCCGACGGTTACGTGCCCTTCCTGAAGTACATCAAACTCAATTTCGACTCCGATCGGTCTTCGGATATCGAACCCTTCCGTTACACTGCCGGATTCGGTTTTGACTCTGACAGCACGCATTCGCACAACCTCATCACCAGGTGACGTTTCAAGGTCGGGCCATTCACGGAACGGCTTGATATGGCCCATGTATAGATACTCATTCACAACTTCGTAGGCAGACCCTTCGCGAACAATTTGGCCTTGACTCAACAAAACCGCGCGCTTGCAAAGGCGCGTGATCGCTGACATGTCATGAGATACCATGATCACCGTACGTCCGTGATGTCCGACATCTTCCATTTTGCCCATACATTTTTTCTGGAATCGAACATCTCCTACGGCTAGCACCTCATCAACAATAAGAATATCGGGGTCCATGTGCGCAAGAACAGAAAAACCGAGGCGGACATACATGCCACTCGAATAATGCTTGACTGGCGTATCTATGAACTGTTCCACCTCAGCAAAGTCAACAATTTCATCAAATTTTCGGTCGATTTCTCTGCGTTTCATTCCGAGAATGGCGCCACTCATATACACATTATCTCGGCCTGTCAGCTCCGGATGAAAACCAGTTCCTACTTCCAATAATCCGCAAAATCGACCATTGATTAGAACCCGACCCTTTGTCGGTTCAGTCACCCTTGAAAGTATTTTTAAAAGGGTACTCTTGCCTGATCCGTTATTTCCAATGACACCAAACACTTCTCCGCGACTAATATCAAAGGAAACATCGCGCAATGCCCATATACTTTCCTTTTCGCAATACTTAGCCTTCCTACGAAAAAGTCCTTGTATGCCTCGAGACAATAGCCCACTAATACCCTCAGCACCATGGACGGATCCAAGCCGATACCTCTTATGAAGGCCTTCAACTTTAACAGCAACATCACTCATCAAATGACATCCGCGAATGTTCGTTCAACTCGCCTAAAAAACACTATTCCTCCCACCAGCAGAACCAACACAACTCCCGCGCTCACCAGTACAATTTTCCAATCGGGATGAGCCTTTCCAAGGAGCGCCCACCGAAATCCCTCGATTACCCCAGCCATGGGGTTCATTCCATAGAAGAACCGCAAACGTTCTGGAACTATCGAGGAAGGGTAGAGAACAGGAGAAGCGAACATCCATAGCTGAGTCACCAGGGGTATAACCGAAGCAACATCGCGATACTTCACGTTCAATGCCGACAACCACATGCTTACGGAAAGAGATGCAACTACAGCCATAGCAACGAACAACGGAAGAGTGATAATTCCCCACGTAGGCCATACCTGATACCAGAGCATCATCGCTCCTAGGATAATGAAACCCACTACAAAATCCACGAGATTGATGAATGTGGAAACAACGGGAATGATCAATCGGGGAAAGTACACTTTCTTGATTAAGCCGCCTTCATTGACCACACTTAACGTGCTTCTTTCCAGGCTTCTAGAAAAAAGTGTCCACGGAAGAATAGCCGCATACGCAAAAATTGGGTATGGTAATCCATCTGATGGAACTTTTGCCCAATAGCTGAACACAACGGTAAAGACAAGAGTCGTAAGCAGAGGCTGTATAATGGCCCATCCTGCACCTATGGCAGTCTGTGCGTATCGCGTCTTCATGTCGCGCCATGCGAGAAAATAGAAGAGCTCTCTTGAATTCCATATTTCCTTAAGACCTAAACTAAACTTAGAACCAGCAGGTTCAATTATGATTGAAGGCATTGCCGGTTGTAGTTGCTGCTTTGAGCCTGTTTCCGACGAGAAATTCATAATAAGTGCCATTACGCAATACCAATAAGATGTAGATATGCCCCCTTAGCCGAAGCCAACCCTTCAGACCTGCGGGCCCTAATTTTACTCGATCATTCCCAATCTCACAATCGTTTGCGCATTACCGATCTTCCTAAGCATTGATGAGAGATAGATTTTAGGCGCGTTCTGCAAGGCGAGTCCGGTGCGACCCACTCTGACCTTCCCCCGATTCCATAGGCAGCCAGTTAAGCCACAGCCGTCCTTGCCTCGAACTCAGCCGGAGAATAGTAGCCGATTGTGGAGTGACGGCGCAGCCGAGTGTAGAACACCTCCATGGACTCAAAGACATCCTGTGTCGTCTCTCCGCGCGCGCAGTACTGGCGATGAGTGATCAGCTCGCCTTGAGGGTGCCGAAGAAACTTTCGATGCAGGCATTGTCCCAGCCGTTTCCCTGTCGCGACATGCTGCCGGCCATCCCATGCGTGACGAACAGCTGCTGGTATAGTGCAGCAGCCCCCCGCTTTCGGTCCGATGGCGGATCGCCATCGTCAGCGCCTGCTGTGCAAGATCAACCGTGAGCCGAGTGTCCTATCGCCCTGCCGATCCCCGCGCGCGAGTAGAGGGCCAGCACCACCGCAAGATACACCCAGCCACTGCGGTCCAGATGTAGGTGGTGTCCCCTGCCCACACACGGTTGGACTTCGTCACCGGGAACTGGCAATTGAGCGCGTTCACCACCACGGGCAACCGGTGATAGGACTGGGTGGGGACCCGCCATGTCTTCACGGTTTTGGCGCGGAGACCGTCGATGCACATCAGCCGTGTTGCGCGGTGTTTGCTGACCTGGTGTCCTGGTTGGGCGAGCGCCTGCCAGATGCTCGGGCTTCCGTAGGTCCGGCGGTTCTCCCGGTGAATCACCCGGATGTCCGCCAGGAACGCACGGTTCGTGGCACATCGCGCCCCTCAGGCAGCGCGCTCCAGGCGTAGTAATTAGCAGGAGACACGGCAAGCGCGCGGCACCTGAGCCGAATAGGATAACGGCGAATGGCCGCAGCACGTCGTAAGAAATCCCGTTCCTGGGTCACCCGTGGCAACTCCCACCTCACGCGCGCAAGTTTCTCGGCTTCGGCCTGCCGATACTGAGCAGTCCAGCGATACAACACGTTCTCCGGAATCCCCAGGTCTCGCGCCACCTGGGCCACCGGATGGGCAGACTCCCACACCAATCCGCACGGCCTCTATTCCAAATTCCTCGATATACCGACGCCGTGTTCCTGCTGACATGATCACCTCCGATTTAACCTGCCTCCACGTCTTGTTTGAGCGCGCTTCGGAGCAGAGCCGGGCAACGAACTCTTTCATGCCTATTTATCTGTCCTATCCCTAATGCCAGGTAATCAAAAGCGATCGACTTAGATTTTAATGAACTCATACCTCCCATCTTGATGATTGCCTCTATGCCACCGGGCTTAGGGCGGAAGGACACCATACCCCCGTACCCTGCAGGACGTTCGCAATCGCCAAGAGATAGCTAGGGGAAAGCGCCCCAGGTTGCTATCCAGTTCATGTCGGACATTTTCTTGTCTTCGATCTGTGGTAAAAAGGAGGGAAATGGATTCTGTTTCACCCAATATCTGAAGTTCTTGACGGGAGATTCAGATGAGCGCATTAAGGTCGGAGCATTCGTTAATCTCGATTTCTATTCCTTGGTCCATTTGAAAAGTTCAGCCAAGATTTTCTGCCTGCTGCGATGCAAGACAATCAACTCCTGAGTCCTGGTGAGTGAGACGTTCATGGCATGCACGGCTTACAGGAAGAATCGACTCACAGATCGGACCAAATTGAAAGTCGTTCAGCAAGTTGACTAGTCTATCTTCAGTCTTGCCCAGGTTTAGATAGTGCCTGGCACGAGAAATCACCGATCCATCCATGCGCGGCTGATCAGGATCAAACTCCCAAGGATGCAAATACATGACAAGTGGTACTCCTTCTCGTTCTATCTTACGTAAAAGGCGACGCGACAGAAAATATGGATACAGCCTAAAATACCCCCCTCCTGCGCAGGGGACGGAAAAACCGAAGATCTTTGCCACGGATGGGGGTATTTCCCATATTAATCCTGCCTGGGTTTTGATCTGATTCACGTATGGACTCGCTGTAGGTATACCGTATCGATCATGAATAGTCGGAAAAATACTCGAATCGTATATGTATCCCTCCTCTACCAATATTTCCATGGCCCACAAGGTCTCGCTAGTAACGGAGAAGCTGGGGGCGCGATAACCCCATACCTTGTGTGATAGAAGATTCTCAAGAATGATTTTAGCTTTACGGATGTCCTGTCGAAAAGTTGAAGGAGTTTGTGTTGTTATAAGTTGATGACCATAACCATGGGAAGCAACCTCATGACCAGCTAATGCAATTTGCTTCACAAGTTGTGGATATCGTTCTGCAACCCATCCAAGAACGAAAAAAGTAGCTCGAATATTTCGACGAGCCAATAAATCAAGGAGCTTAGCAGTGTTTCTCTCCACTCTGCTCTCATAAGAGTCCCAATGTTTTCGACGCGTGGGCGATTCGAATGCTGTAACCTGAAAGTGCTCCTCCACGTCAAATGAAAGACAATGCCTTAAAGTAACCGAATCCGAGCTTACCGTCATCACCGAGCTCCTTCACCAAGCAGCATTACTTTCACTGTGTTGACGACTATTCGCATATCCAGAAATAGCGACAAATTCTTGACATAGTATAGGTCATACTGCAACTTAACATGAGAATCTTCCTTAGATGCGCCGTATCGGAAACGGGTCTGTGCCCAGCCAGTAATCCCCGGTCTTACAGTATGGCGAAGATCATAATAAGGAATATTATTTCGTAACTCCTGCACAAACACGGGTCGCTCTGGTCGTGGTCCAACCAAACTCATCTCTCCTTTGAGAACATTTATCAATTGAGGAACTTCGTCGAGCCTCCACTTCCTCAGCAAGCGGCCTACTCGAGACACTCTTGGGTCCTCGGCAGAAGCCCAACGGGCACCGCCCTTCTCCGCATCCTGTCGCATTGAACGAAATTTCCATATCATGTATGGGCGGCCACGAAGCCCAACACGCATTTGCTTATAAAAAACAGGTCCTGCTGAGTCGAGCCTTATTGCTACCGCAAGCAATAAGGTAGCCGGTATAAAGATGAAAATTCCCAATAAAGCGCCCGTGACATCAACTACCCGTTTTGCAACCATTGTAATCAACCGGCGTCGGAAACCGGTTGAAAAAATAAGAGCGCTCGGTTTGAGATGATCAATTGACAAACGGCCAGATTCCTCTTCATAAAGGTAGTGTCCATCGACCACATCTCGACCCATGGCCTTCATATCGAGGAGGCTCTGTACGGGAAGGACTGCTCGCCTATCCTCCAAACATACTGCGACGGTATGTACTTGATAGCGCTCTGCGATCTCGAATAATTGATCGTAAGTCCCAATAATACTGGGATTCACTAGTCTCTCACCTACACGAGCTGAATCCTTATCGAGAAATCCTACCACCTCAGTCAAACTCCCTCGCTTCGATAGAAGTGTTTGACAGAGATCCCTTGCTAACGGTCCAACACCCAAAATCAAAACCCTCCTCTTGAGTTTTGGAAATGATACGGTAACGGATATCAGAGGTTGCGTAGACGCGAGCGACTCCAGCTCAATTTGCTGTTCAGACTTACTTGAGCTGCTCATGATGGGCTTCTCGATAGTACTCTTGTTGCATGTAATACGGTGTTGTATGAGCATCCAATCCATTCAATATGATACCGATGTTGGCGGTGTCTCCCAATGCCTTGAGAGATTTCTGCACGACATCTCTACCTGTTACACTCGCTTTTATTACGTATGCAAGAACGTCGGCCATACTTGCTAATACATGCATATCAGCCAAAGGCAAAACTGGAGGCGCGTCCACGATAATGTATTCAAAGCGCTCTCTCAGTTCCGCCAATAGATCTGCGATTTCATGCATTTTCGATAGTGTTAGTGGACTATCCGCCACAGAACCCGCGGAGAGAATCCACGGCCCCATATCGCCCATTCGCTGTATGCAGTCTTCAATGGATTTCACGCCGCGCAATACTTCCGCGAGGCCTGGTTGCTGCCATACTCCAGCATAAATATGCTGCATTGGTCGCTTAAAGTCGCAATCGAGGACTAAAGTCCTACGATCTAGATCTTTTGCCAAAACGTATCCTAAATTAAGTGCTGTAGATGATTTTCCTTCTCCCATTACCGCGCTGGTCACAACAACCACCGTGTTTTTTCGGTCACCGCCCATCAACTCCAACCGGGTAGCTGCTACTCGATACTGTTCCGCCACAAATGATAATGGTCTCCACATCGAAACAAGTTCAAGCCCGGGTGTTACATTCGGCAGGTGACCAGGTTGAAGCTTATGCTTCCCACTCGCTTCGATGGAAGCCCGATGTAAGGGAGCCAAATCACGGCTTTGCTGATCCGCATCTGAAGCTAGGAGAGCGGTGGCTCTGCTACGTTGAGCTAGAGCCCTTACACTTTGCATCGTGCCACCAAAAGCTCCCTCATAAAGTGGAATGGAGGCAATGACAGGAAGCCCCAGAGTAACCTCCGCTTCCTCAGCAGAACGAAATCCTCTTCCGAGCAGCTCAAGACCGATCGCTCCACCGAAACCAAGCGCACAACCCAATGCGAGCCCTCCGAACATAACCAACGGAATGTTCGGCACTTCAGGCACAACTGGTTT
>DAISKX010000019.1:0-15780 GCA_036820725.1 Nitrospiraceae bacterium | reverse complement strand
TGGAGGGAGAGAAAACCGATGTCGAAATTGACGAAGCGGATCATTGATCAGACCGCGTTTCCGGCGTCTGGGCAAGTGCTGGTGCGCGATTCGGAGCTCCGCGGCTTTGCGCTCCGCGTCACACGCGGGAGCAAGTCGTTTGTGTTGGAAAAACGGATCCGCGGTCGGATGCGTCGCTTTACGCTGGGCCCCTACGGCCCGCTCACGGTGGAACAGGCGCGTATGCTGGCGTCCACCCGTATCGGCGAGATTGCCCGCGGAGAGGATCCGGCTGAGATCAGGCACACCCGCATCCACGAACCGACCTTCGCCGATTTGACGGAGTGGTACGAGCAGCGCCACCTGCCGCGCAAGCGCTCCGCCCGCGACGACCGCAGTATGCTGGCGATGCATCTGACAGAGTTCCGCGCACGCAAACTCTCGGACATCACTCGGAATGACATTGTCGTGTTGCATGGCGCGATTGGAAAGACCGCCCCCTATCGCGCGAATCGAGTGGTGGCACTCTTGCGCAAGATGTTTAATCTGGCGAAGGACTGGGGACTGTTTGCCGGCGAGAACCCGGCGACTCGTATTCAATTCTTTAAAGAAGTGAGCCGTGATCGGTTTCTCCATCCCGATGAGCTCCCTCGGGTCTTTGCCGCGATCGCGGAGGAATCCGATATTCGTGTTCGCGCCGCCTTTCTTACGGCGCTCTTGACCGGGGCCCGACGCGAGGAAGTGCTTACGATGCGATGGGAGAATCTCAACCTCGAACGTGCCGAGTGGCGCATCCCTCACACGAAGGCCGATCGCCCCCACGTGCTTCCTCTCGTCAAACCACTGGTAACCATGCTGAAGCAGCTTCCGCGAGAATCTGAACATGCCTATGTGTACTCAGGCCGAAACGGATCGGGACATCGAGTGAACATGAAACGCGCTTGGCAGCGAATTCGTGCCAAGGCAGGTCTTACGGATGTCCGTTTCCATGACCTCCGTCGTACGACGGGATCGTGGCTGGCCAGTAGCGGGGAAAGTTTGTCCGTTATTGGGAAAGTGCTCAATCACAGCAGTGTGAGTACGACTGCCATCTATGCTCGGATGAACCTCAATCCCATACGTCAGGCGCTCGAGCGCAACGCTGCGAAGATGCTAAATACGGCAGATCAGTATGTGTGTACAGATTTACACAGGTGAAGCGACCCTCAGTGGAAGAACCTTCTCAGGATCTGCGTATGGAGTATCCCGAATTGCGCCAACTGCTATGAGGCGGAAGTTGTTTGTGGGATCCAGGGGGGTAGCCCAAATCGCTCAAAGTTCTTGAGGCCTTCAGGGAACTGGAGGGGTACTTCGTCAGCACTGTTATGTAGCCCTATTTATACGATATCCCGCACCCTATACCCCGTCCTGCGAGCCGTGGTTTATTCGACCGGGCTTCCGTGGTGATAAAACAAGTGATCCTCGTCATTAGTTTCGAACAATCCGATTGTAAAATAGGTCACCCAGTTCATGATGGAGATCGTATCCATACAGATACCCATTGTTAGAAAAAAGATACAACGCTTCATTTTGCGACAAAGGGATCTTCGGCGCGAAATCTACCACAACTCATTGCGCGTAGAAAAAATCCTTGCACAATGCTTCGCTTTTCGTGATTCTTGTTAACTCAAAAAAATTAAATCTCTTACAGGTAGTTTTAATAAAGGCGGATTGGTATTTGCATCTGCGAGGTAATCTGATTCTGTCACGACTAGAGACGACGCGTAGGTCTGCGATGGCTCTCCCACCTTACCAGAGTCATCAATAAAAGTAGGACCAATAGAATGAAGGGAAACTGTTATGTGCTCGTTATGGATTCGGGGCGACAGGCATGCCAACTACGGATATGTGACCAGTTGCCGTCCTTGTTACCAAAATGGTTTCAACCATACGAAATAGCCCTGACAGTAACGGCCTCACCAGGGATCAGCGAACTTGGTGTTCCCATCAAGCTGGTCGTCGTCCGTATATCCGATTTGCAGCCTCGGCAAGAACTTTGCCAAATGATAGGTGAGATAAGGAGGCAGCATAGAAAAGCATGTGTCTTAGGTTTATTTTGTACAAAGCAAATAGACTGCACATATATTCGGGATTCTCTAAATACTGGGTTTGACGATTATATTTGTTGCCCTTTCAGAGAAATCGACCTGTTTCCTCGACTTCACAAGATCCTCCGGACTCATGAAAATGCTGTGGACGAGAAAGCCCCGTCAATAAGACCATTTTGCGAGTTCAGGCATAACTCGCTAGTGGGAAGTAGCACGTGTTTTATAGACAAGGTCAATTTGGTCCCTAGACTCGCTAGCTCTGATGCTACATTACTCATAACGGGTGAGACCGGCACTGGCAAAGAATTGTTCGCCCAGGCTATCCATAGCCAGAGCAATAGAAAATCTAAGCCCTTCATTGCGGTGAATTGTAGCGCGTTGCCTGATCAGCTTTTTGAGAACGAGCTATTCGGGCATATGAAAGGTGCCTATACAAATGCCTTCACATCGCAGCGAGGGTTAGTGGCTGAGGCTGAAGGGGGAACGCTGCTGCTGGATGAAGTCGATTCGCTCAGTTCTTTGGCCCAAACGAAATTGTTACGGTTTCTTCAAGACCGTCAATATCGCCCGCTAGGGTCGTCAAGCAGTTTGATAGCAAATGTTCGAATTATTTCGGCTACGAATGCGGATCTGGAACAGCGCATTGCGACCCGGCAGTTTCGTGAGGACCTGTTTTATCGGCTCAAGGTCCTATCGCTCAGAATTCCTCCTCTTCGAGAACGTTGCGAGGATATCCCGATCCTGGCATTGCATTTCCTTTCCGCTCACGGACGCAACAACGGAAATGCACATGAAGGATTGCGGCTCTCATCAGCGGCTACTGAGAAGTTGATGAATTATGACTGGCCGGGCAATGTGAGGGAATTGGAGGGCACGATCCAGCGGGCGGTGTTCCTAGCCCAGGGGGGCAGCGTCGGAGCTGAGGCTATAGAGTTATCCAGCTCATCGGTAGAACAAGTAGCTATCCAAGGTGGGGCGCTGAAGCAGGCCAAGTTTACGGCCATACGGACCTTTGAGCGTGCCTATCTGAGTAAACTACTGGCCCAAGCTCAGGGAAATGTCACCCGTGCTGCGAAATTAGCGGGCAAAGACCGGCGAGCGATGCAGCGGTTATTGCAAAAACATAAGTTAGATCGAAGCACATTCGGTTCTGACGATACTTCTTGGACGGTCTTCTAGCTATCGAACTTTTTGTTGCCAACCATTTACTCTTACCGCGACATTTTTACCGCACCAGGATTCGATCCTACCGCACTCAGTTTTTAACCGATTACTCCATGCATTAGTCATAATACCTGGAACGAGACCGCGGCAATTCTACCGCGGTTCATTCGTCTTCCCAATAAAATCCTCTGAAATCTTGGTGTGTTGTGAAGGCCGCGATGGTGGCATTTGCATTGCCTTAGGCACATCACAAATCTTTCCTCAGAGAAAGAGAGTGAATTCATTTCCTCCTGACGCACAAGGAGTCGACCCATGGAAGAGTCCAAAACGGCGCGAGAAGGTGGTCAGTCCGAGAAAGGCAAACTTGATCCATGTAACCCTCAAGAAATCATTGTCGCATTAGTTGCCGAAGCTACGGCGTTGGAAGAACAAAAAGCTCGGTCAGAAAGCAAAAAGAAGCAGATAGATGAGGACAAGACTGCCATACAGCAGGACGCTGGCAATCTTGTCAAGTGGGGTGAGGAGTACAAAAAGGAGGCGGCGAATAAAGAGCGAGACCAGCGCGAGTATGAATGCTACCTGAGTGCGCAAAGACACATGATTAATGAAAACCTTAGTCCACCACGTCGGCGGACAATAGAAGAGAAGATTAATGAGAGGAAAGCTGAAATTACAGCCTGCGATAAAACACTTTCCGACCTCGTGTTAGCCCAGAAAGAGGCGCAAAAACATTTGGATATGGCGAAAGAAGATCTCGCACTGAAAGAGAGTGCTTATAACGCTGTAAAACAGACATTGGCATCGATTACGGCAAAACTGAAGAGTCTGAATGATATTAAGCTTCTGATAGTGGCTGAGAACGATAAGAATCACCTAGGAGCAGTGTATTTTCTCCTAGGCGAATTAGAAAGTGTATTGAAAGACCTATCCATACCAACGAGTACCGAGTTTCATAGCACACTCTATAAGACATTTTGCGAATGGGTCGACGCCAAAAAGAAAGTCCGAGAAGCCGCCTGGAACAAAAATGAGAGCGATGCCGACTTATTGGCAAAGCGCACGGAATGTCAAAACAAGAAGCAAAACATCCAGAACGTGCTTATTGAGCAGCTTAACGCAATGGAGCCTACAGGGTGCTCGAACAGCGCGTCAGCCTGAGTAAGGTGGTAAAGCTTTTTGAGGTGTAGCAGGTGAGTGAGTATACGGTCCTAGCTGAAGTGGGAGAGTCAATAGTGCAAGTTCTTTGGGAAGAGATCCAGAATGACCAACAAGTGGGTCTGCTCATTGATAACGAAACTCGCATTTCTCTAGAGTCACCGTATGATCTTCGTGACAACGACGCGGTTCGCCTTTCCATTTATCTTTACCGAATAGTCGAAGACCCGAATACCAAGAATCGGTTCCCAGTGCCCGGTAATGGAGCCAGCCAGCGAAAAGCTCCGCTGACTCTGGACCTCTACTATCTGGTGACGCCGATGGTAGGCGCTCCGCGTGAGCAACAAATTCTTCTCGGGAAGGTGATGCAGGTACTCTACGACCGGGCCATCCTTGAGGGGAACGATCTGACGGGTTCACTGGCTGTGGTCAATGAACCGTTACGCATCATTCTTAATTCGGTGTCACTCGAAGAGACGGCGCGTGTTTGGCAGGCTATGGAAATGAGTTATCGCCTCTCTATCTGTTACGTAGCGCGTGTAGCGATGCTTGATTCAACCCGCGAGCAATATCTCCAGCCCGTTCTCCAAAAGAACGCTTCCTATGGAGAAAAGAGATAAGCATGCCTGTTCTCGGGTTGAAGACGACAACGCCGGACGAGCATCAGGTAACGCTATCAGTAGCCTTATTGCTCTCAGACCAGTTAACAAAAAGAAGGGAGCTTGTAGGGTCTGTAAGCGTAACGCTGGAAGGCAAGCCATCCATCGCTCCATACAGACCTTATAAGAAAGATCAGGATGGGACCTTCTGCTTCGTTGGTCTACCAAATGGGGGATATGTCGTCCAGGTTCGAAGTGAAAACCTTCATCCTGTCTATCAACCGGTTGATATCACACTCTCGGTTCCACAAGACGATGTCAGGGTAGATCCAAAGTGGCCTGCCTATCCGAATCTTGCTCTTGCGAACCAGACATTGCCATTAGATGACCCCGGACAACCGGTTTTGTATCGCAACCAACGAAACCTCTCCATGTTGCGTCCAAGTATCTATTACCCATTCCCCGAAGGTGCCACTCTCATTCGTGGCACAGTGCTGGCGTATGGGGATCCAGTCGACAACGCCACAGTCAGCCATACGGAGGGAGACAGTGTCTACGTCACAACCGAAGACGGTCAGTATGTTCTGTTCATGCGAAGGATTGTTGGTCTTAAAGCTTCAGTGGAGGTTCGCACGACAATGACGGGTCTAGCAAGCAGTGTGATGATGATCGCACGCCGAGGAGAGACCGTGACCCAAGACATTGTCATGTCTTAGTTAGCAAAGGAGGCAGTCATGCCAGAGTATCTCTCACCAGGTGTCTATGTTGAAGAAATCGATACAGGGAACAAACCAATCGAAGGAGTTGGCACCAGTACCGCCGGATTTGTTGGTATCGCCGAGCGTGGGCCAGTTACTCCTACCTTCATATCTAGTTTCAAAGAGTATTTCTTGAATTTCGGGGGGTACTTTGTTCAGAACCAGGCAGACCGTTATCTAACATATGCAATAGAGGGATTCTTCCAAAATGGAGGAAAGCGGTGCTTTATCCAACGGGTTGTCGGCAACAACGCTGTTCCTGCCAAGGTGACGATCGACAACAAGATTACCGTTCAAGCCATAGGTCCCGGAGTTTGGGGTAATCAAGTGGCCGTTGAAGTAACGAATGCAGGACTCCACGACGACGGTAATGTCAATAACCCTGCGAATAAATTATTTCGACTGAGCGTGAAGTATTGGGATCCCAAAACACCACAAGCCAACGATCCAACAATTCGAGAAGACTATGACAATCTTTCCGATGTGGATGTAGCTAGCAACTTCTATGAGAAGGTCGTCAATGGGGTATCAACTTTAATCACCTTAAAGAAGGCTGCGGTAAATCGTCCAGCCAATACAAATGCCACACTGCTTCTGCAAGGTACTGATGGAGCCGTTTTGGTGGATCAGAATTTCAAGAATGGGGTAGCGCTATTTGAAAATGTGGACGAGATCGCTTTGCTATGTTGCCCTGAAGAAGAAACCTTTTCCGCAGTCACCGGTTATCTCTTGGATCAGTGTGAAAAGCTTAAGGACAGGTTTGCAGTGCTTCAGGCACCGCAAGTGGTACCAAATCTAGTTCAACATCGTCCCCCTCGGGACTCAAAATATGGTGCCTACTATCTGCCCTGGTTGAGAATACGTCACCCTGAAACTGGATTGGAAAAACTCATCCCACCGGGAGGGCATATCACGGGGATATATGCCCGTAGTGACAACGAGCGAGGTGTGCACAAGGCGCCCGCTAATGAAGTCATTCGGGGGCTTTATCTTGATCCACTCGATCCAACACGTGGCTTGGTAAGACAGGTTACAAAAGAGCAGCAGGACCAGCTAAACCCGAAGGGGGTGAATGTTCTGAGATACTTTCCTGGCCGTGGGAATCTCGTTTGGGGTGCGCGAACCATGGCTTACGATCCGGATTGGAAGTACGTCAATGTACGGCGTCTCTTCATTTTTGTTGAGGAGTCGATAGAAGAAGCGACACAATGGGTAGTATTTGAGCCTAATGATGAACCCCTATGGGCACGTGTCCGGAGGAGCGTCGGCGACTTTCTCACGAGATTGTGGATGGATGGCATGCTCCAAGGACGGAGCAAGGAAGAAGCATTTTTTGTGAAATGTGACCGAACGACGATGACCCAAGCCGACATCGATAACGGCAAGCTCATCATGGTGATCGGCATTGCTCCTGTCAAGCCTGCCGAGTTCGTCATTTTCAGGATCGGACAATGGACTGGTGGATCTGAAGTTGCCGAGTAATGGCTGCCATTCAGTTGAAAGGAGTCTTCCATGGCTGATGGTAAACGCATTGATCCCTATGGGCAGTTCAACTTTCTAGTTGAAATCGATGGAATAGTGCAAGGCGGCTTTAACGAAGCAAGTGGTCTGACTACCGATACGAACATCATCGAGTATCGGGAGGGCAATGAATCGCATGGAACTACGCGCAAGCTTCCTGGCTTGATGAAGTACAACAATATCGTACTCAAGCGTGGTTGGACGCAAGATAAAGCCCTCTGGGAATGGCGTAAAAAAGTGATCGACGGAAAGACGAAGCGAACCGGTGGATCGATCGTTTTGCTGGATGAGGCTCGCCAGCCAGCACTGCGTTGGAATTTCCGAGAGGGGTGGCCGAGCAAGTGGGAAGGGCCTGCCCTCAACGGAAAAACGAGTGAAGTGGCGGTGGAGACCTTGGAAATCGCGCATGAGGGATTGGAGCTCGCCTCGTAAGTCCACGAGAGCGGGCGTCGTGAACACATGGGAAGTATGGCTGTTGAACAAGCAAGCAGGGATCGTCGGCGAAGGCGGTATGAGGCGCCAGGGATCTATCGTCAGTTGAAGGTCACTGATGAGAAGGACGTTCGTCTTGTCCGGACGGATATCGCCGGCTTTGTAGGATTTACGGAGCGCGGTCCGATCGTCGATTCGAAAGGTTTTTCTCGCGACGCCGTTCAAACAGCCGTTCGTCTCACAAGCTGGAAGGAATATGTATCAACGTTCGGTTGGTTTCTGCCGCACAGCCATCTGGCCTACGCCGTCCGAGGGTTCTTCGAGAACGGGGGCACAACATGTTACGTCGTTCGTGTCGCTGCCACGCGGCATCCTGATCTTTCTAAGCGGCCGGCCACGGCAAGTTATACCTTTCCTGGAAGGCTGGCAGGGCATGGCAATGATACGTACATCAGTGCTGTCTCCTTGCTTTCCCAAGCAGTAGGCGCTGGAGAGATCAAAGTGCCACTGGAGTCTGTAACGGGATTTGCTGCGGGTGATCTCGTGCGGATCAGTGGTAAGGGCATAGAAGAGTTTGTGTTGGTGGAAAGTATGATGGACGCGTCAGTGCTGAAGCTCGCGGGTTTGGTGCAACGAGGTTATGAAAAGGGAACAGTGGTCTCTCGCTATACCCCGGTCCTACAGATGGCAGCAAGCAGTAAAGGATCATGGGGGAATCGCATTCGAGTCGCAATCACTCCGCTTACCTCAGGAGGGGAGGAGTCCACGGAGTTCTCTCTGCGGGTCATCGTTGATCGTGGTGATGAACCTGATAGGCCTGTTGAAGAAGAGTTCTACCGTAAGTTGTCGCTCAATCCAAAGAGCGAACTGTTCGCTCCCCGTATTATCAACAAGCGTTCTCATCTCATTGAGGTCAGTTATCCCAAGGAAGGTTCCGATCCGGTTTCGACGGTGCTCTTAATTCACGATGACGCCTGGCGGCTAGAACCGGTCCACCTTCAAGGTGGACGAGATGGTCTCGATCAAGTATCGCCGGTCGACATGGTAGGTGGTCCCGACGATTTGAGAGGGTTACGAATACTTGAGGAGCTTGATGAGATAGCCATTCTCTGTCTCCCCGACGCGGTATCTGCAGATTTCCCGCCAAAGCTGGGAGCTTCCCCTCAAGCGCCTAGTGACCCATGCAAGCCGGACACCTCACTCCCCACACCTCGAGCGGTGCGATCTGTCCGAGATGAAAAACTTGCGGTTCCACATTGGGATTCCGCAGAAACTCAACAAGTGTATAGAGCCATGATCGATCAATGTGAACGGCTCAAGGAGCGAGTGGCAGTTCTTGATTATCCCCTAAGTAGGACGGCACTGTCGACCATACAACTCCGCGATTGGCGAGACAAGTTCGTGACGAGATTCGGAGCGATTTATTATCCCTGGCTGACGGTTCCCGATGCGACTAATCCAATCGGCCGTCCACGGCGTGTTCCTCCTTGTGGGCATGTGGCAGGCATCTATGCTCGAGTCGACAACCAATTTGGGGTCCAACGACCGCCGGGGAATGAACCATTCGAATTCGTCACCGATGTGACGGAAGAGATTACGTCGCTGCAACAGGAGCAGTTGAATCCGTACGGAATCAACTGCATTCGCTCGTTTCCCGGCCGTGGGATTCGAATTTGGGGAGTGCGCTCTCTTGCGCAAGCGGAGAACGATGTGGCGTGGCAATTCATTCATGTGCGGCGCTTGATGTCGATGATAGAAGAATCGGTTGATGAATCGATGCAGTGGGCAGTATTTGAGCCTAATGACGAGGCGCTAAGGAAAACTATTGTTCATTCGCTCTCTGTCTTTCTGGAAGCTATTTGGTTACGTGGCGGTCTCAAAGGCAGCGTGCCGACAGAGGGGTTCTATGTGAAGTGCGACGAGACCAACAACCCTCAGTCGGTCATTGATGTTGGTCAACTGAGATGCGAGGTCGGTGTGGCCGTTGCGGCCCCCATGGAATTCCTAGTTTTTGAAATTCGCCATAGTCCAAGTGGCGCGGCCATTGCAGAGGTCTAAGGGGAAGCACCAATGGCATCGGGGTTCAGAATCGATCCTCTCGGCGTTTTCAACTTCTATTTGACGCTCATCGATACGCCTAATGTCGTCGGCACCCTTATTACGGCCGCGTTGAACTACAAAGTGGCAGGATTCTCGGAATGTGCTGGTTTGGACGCTACCATGGAAGTGTTCGAATACAAGGAAGGCGGCCAGAATGGGTTTGTTCATAAGCTGCCAACACGAGCAAGTCACACCAATCTCACCCTGAAGCACGGAGTCATCTATCTCTATGACGACCTATGGAGTTGGCATCACGAGTTTGTCGAGGGAAAAGGCAAACGGAAGGATGGAGTGATTGTCATGCTGAATGAGGCACGAAAGCCCGTAAAAGTTTGGAAATTCAAGAAAGGGATTCCCATGAAGTGGTCGGGGCCCTCACTCAACGCGAGTCAGAGTAATGTGGCCATCGAGTCTCTTGAAATCGCGCATCAGGGTCTTTTTCTGGAGGTGGGAGCATAGATGGAAGGCCCAGATATCAGGATCGGCGAAGTCGTGACGGATATTGTCATCACGGAAGGGATCGGGGCATTAAGTTCGGAGGAAGTCAAGCAGCTCGTCACATTGGTGGTCGAGCAGCTTCGGCATGATCAGGATCGCATGACTCAGCGAGAAAAGGATACCACGATTCACAATCAGGCATATCGCCGCGGTTAAGAAGGAAATAACCATGGGGCTCGATAAGTTAGAGATCAATCCCGAACGGGGTAAGCCGATTAAGGCCTTGTTTAACCCGGAGCGGTATACGCTGAACAAGGCCGTCCAATTTGCTGAGATTGCCATCCCGGGCCTGGATGCGCCGGTCGTGCAATTTGTCCGAGGGCAAGCCGAAAAAATCACCATGGATCTGTTTTTCGATACCACGGAATTCGGAATGGTGGACGACGTGAAGGATGTCCGCGAATTGACTGGACAAGTGTATCAACTGACTAAGGTGCACTCGGAAACGCACGCTCCTCCTCGTTGTGTGCTGCTATGGGGAAAGGCCGGAAAACTTTTTTCATTCGGTACGAAAGTGTCGCCGTGGTGTGTGGTCGAGAGCGTAAATGAAGAATTTATGCTGTTCAGCCCGTCCGGTGTTCCGCTTCGCGCAAAGCTGACCGTCTCGTTTCGCGAAGCGTGGACGATTGAGGAACAACTTCGGGAAACGCCTCGGCATAGCAGCGACCGGACAAAATTCCGAACGGTCAAGCGAGGAGAGACGCTCAGCCATCTGGCTTTCGAGGCCTATCAGGATCCTGGCGCCTGGAGAATAATAGCCGAGGCGAACAAGATCGACAATCCTATAAATGTGTTTCCTGGAATGCGACTCGTGGTCCCTGGAGTAAGAGCATAGCATGATCATGCCCGGCGTCGAATTAGTCGATCAGCCCATCCCAGTGAATGTCTATGAAGGGCAAGATTTCTATGTTCCGACGTTCGAGATAATGGTTGAAGGGCAAGTTACACCGGCTAATGACATCATGAGTGTGACGTACACCGACGATCTTGAGAAGATTGATTCGTTTGAGATCGCAGTCAACAACTGGGACCCTGGGGCACATCGAAACGAGCCGGCAGCATGGCAGCAGTCTGGAAATTTCAAATATAGCGATAAGGATACGTATAACCCTTGGAAAGATGTGGAAGTCTGGATGGGCTATATACGCAACGGACAGAAGGACTTGCGGCGGATGTTGACGGGAGAGATTACGACGCTGCGCCCGAATTTCCCATCCTCGGGAGCCCCGAGCCTCTCTGTCGGTGGGCTCAACCTGTTCCATCGATTTCGGACCAAGCAAGAGACGCGAGCCTTCTTTAGTAAAACCGACACAGAAATTGCCCAGGAGATCGTGAACGATATCGCGAAGGAGCTGAAGAAGAAGTCTGCCCGTCTCAAGTTGAAACTAGATGCGCATGGTTATCCTGATCAAGTGCGGTTGCAACATGTGGCTATGCACAACCAGTTCCCCATTGTGTTTCTCACTGAGCGTGCGCGTGATCTTGGATACGAGTTGGTCATGGAGGAGGCTTCCAAGGATGCAGATCGTACGGTGACGTTGCGGTTTGCTCCAACACACACTGTCAAGCGCAAGACATATGTGCTGCAATGGGGAGCGACCTTGATTAGCTTTCAACCGACACTGCAAACCGCGAATCAGGTTGCCGAACTGACCGTGCGCGGTTGGAATCCGCAGACGAAGCAAGAGATCAAATATGTAGCCAAACGCGAGCAGATTAAGGGAGTGGTGTCGCCGCGCGATCTTGGCATTGATGAGCCAGAACTCGTCAAGAAGCAGGAAATTGTCGTTGATTATCCGATCCAAGACCAAGCGGAGGCCAAGTCCGTGGCTGAGAATCGTCTAAGGCAACTTGGTGAAACCCTCATTGTCGCAAAAGGAAAGACGGTTGGACTTCCCGACCTTCGTGCCGGCGTCAAGATTCAGATCAAGGGGCTTGGAAAGCGCTTTTCCGGTCCCCAGGATAAGCCGTTTGCCTATCTCGTCACATCAACGACCCATTCGATCGGGGACGGTGGATATACAACGGATTTTACAGCGCGGATGGAACAGCTATGAGTCAGATCAATGGCGTAGTGACCGGGCTCGTCACAAATGTTGAAGACCGCACGGGGCAGGGACGAATTCGCGTTCGATTTCCATGGTTAGCAGAACAACATGAGACGGATTGGATTCGTATCGCAACAACGATGGGAGGCAAGGGGCGTGGAACCTTCTTCATGCCTGAAGTTAACGATGAAGTTCTTCTGGCCTTTGAGCAGGGTAATGTCAGATTTCCGTATGTCGTGGGATTTTTGTGGAATGGCAAGGATGAACCGCCTGCAAATCACGTCAGGCTGCGGCGGATTCAGTCGGTTAACGGACATCGGATTAGTTTTATCGATGCGACCCCATCTGGTGGGAGTAAGGGTGCGTTGGTCATTGAAGATGCGCATGGCAATACCATCTCGTTGTCGAACGGGAAAATTGTCATCAAGAGTGTGGGAGCTTTAGAAATCGACGCTTCGCTCATTACACTCCAGGGGCCTGGCTATAAGCGTGTGGTCACACCAAACAGCAATCCGATTTAACGGTCATATGGACTGAAGGTCAATGCCGAACATCGACATCGCCGTCTCCGCGGACTTAAAAAAGTTGTTCGACCTCCCACCCTGTAAAGACGTCAAGCTGCCGGGGCCGAAACCGCTGAAGGTTACACTCCCTTCAGGGGGAAGCATCCAGGCCTTTTCTGACATGTCCAAGGGGATTCCCACCGACTGTTCCATGACCTTCAATCTGTTGGGACAGCTGGCGCCGTTTCTTGCGTCAATCGACTGTCTCCTGAAGCTGCTCGGCATCATCGCACCTCTGATCGACGTCGTCAAAGGGCTGGGGCCTCCACCGGATCCGATCAAGCTCGGGGGGGCTATACCAAAGTTCATGAAGGCTGCCGAAAAGTTGGCTCCTTGTCTATTGGTCGTCACCGGCGCCCCCCTCATCCCGTTTATCCGCGATGTTCTGGCGCTCATTATCAAAGTGTTGAACTGTTTTCTCGGACAACTCAAGACCATTATGGGCGTGATGGGTGGATTGAGTCTACAGATTGCGACGGCGGCCCAAGACAGCAATACGGAACTTCAGAAGATTCTTGAATGTGCCAAGGAGAACGCGGTGACGTCATCGGATCATCTCATGAAGTCTATCGAGCCCATCGGCGTATTGCTGGAATTGTTGGGGCCGATCTTAGAACTGGCCGGGCAGCCGTCGATTCAGCTTCCACAGCTAGGGAGTCAAACAGATATGGAAAGCTTGAATCAGGTCATCGAAACCATGCAGACCGTGGTGGCCACGCTCCAAACAGTCGTCGATGCGTTAGGAGGGGAGTGAGAGACGGGCATGAAGGACTTTGTGGGCACTGGGTTTCGATTTCCGATTCGCGTCAATGCTCGTGGGGGATTGAGTTGGTCGAGTGGAGCCGACCGTGTTCAGGATGCGGTTTGGATTATCATGACGACGGCGTTGGGTGAGCGGATAATGCGACCACGCTTTGGTGCTGGGGTTACAAACTACGTGTTGCAATCCAACAGCGTCGTGGTGCGAAGCCAATTGGCGGATGCCATCAAGCGGGCGCTCGTGGAATGGGAACCCCGGATTGAACTTGATGCGGTGAGGGTTGACGAGGTACCCGAGCAAGCCAGTCAAGTGCTCATTGGCATCGATTATCGACTTCGTGCGACCAATGAGCTTTTTAACATGCTGTATCCCCTCTATCTGCAAGAAGGAACCATCTAATGCCTTTGCAAGATATTCAGCTCGATGATCGACGATTCGATCAATTGGTCCAGGAAGCCAAGCGGCGTATCCCACGCTATACGCCGGAGTGGACAGACCATCACGAGAGCGACCCTGGGATCACCTTGTTGGAGCTCTTTGCCTGGCTCACGGAAATGATGCTTTACCGCATGAACCGTGTTCCTGAAAAGAACTACATCAAGTTCTTGCAACTCATTGGTATTGAACTCAATCCGCCCACACCGGCGCATGTGGAACTGACCTTTACATTGGCCTCGAGCAGTCAACCGATGAGCCAACTCATTCCGGGAGGGACAAGGGTCAGTCTGGCGGACCAATCCGACGGCGGGCCTGTCGTCTTTGAGACGGATGACAACTTATATGCCACCAACACTGAATTAAAGGCGATACAAGGATTTGACGGAGGGCAGTTCGAACTGCTCACCGAGTTCAATAATGTGGAAGGGAAATTCTTCTTTCCTTTCGGGAAGTACCCTCAGAAAGGGTCCGCGCTGTATTTAGGCTTTGCCAAACCATTTCCCGAGGGACGCCATCGACTCATGATTCATGTCTATACCAAAGATCTCATGGAGGAAGGACAGGGGATCGGCGCAGCCGACCTCGAACCGCCACCTCCGGTCGTCGCTGCATGGGAATACTGGGCGGGCGAGCAACTCAAATGGCAACCCCTTCGGCTATTGAAGGACGATACACGGGCCTTTACGAGAAGTGGGTTTGTGCAGTTCGAAATGCCTCCAGCCCCGCGGTTCGTGGCAATCAAGGTTGGGCTTGTCAATCGAGAACAAGATCAACCACTCAATTGGGTTCGTTACCGGATCCAGGAAGCGCTGGGACGGGGATACGAAATGGCTCCTCGTCTGGAGGACGTCCTCACGAATACAATCACCGCAACCAACGCAGTGACAGAACAGGACGAAGTATTAGGAGCTAGCACCGGACAGCCCAACCAGGAGTTTCGTCTGGCCCATGCTCCAGTCCTACCGAAAGATCTCGCATCTCATATCGAACTGAATGACGAGGAAGATATGGGATTTCGGCAAGGCTTGCTGGTTCTTGAAGTCGATGAGGGGGATGGGTTTGAAGCGTGGATTCAGCAGAAGGACTTTTCACGATCCGGTCCGTCCGATCGGCACTACACCCTCAACCTCTCAACTGGAAGCATTCAGTTCGGCAATGGAGAACAGGGGAAGATTCCTTCCGTCCTTGTGGCGGACGACCGGATCGCTTTGCCGACGTTGGCCGCGGGAAGTGCAGGGGGGGAGGACCAGCTTCTGGCAAACATTCGAGCCCGCCACTACCGCTGGGGAGGGGGAGCGCGAGGCAATGCGGGGACCAATAAGATTACGTCGATCGAATCGTCGATTCCTTATGTAGACAGTGTTACCAATCGTCGTCCCGCGATCGGTGGAAAAGATGAGGAGACCCTCGACGAGGCGAAACAACGTGCACCTCAGGCGATCCGGAGCCGATCACGCGCAGTGACTGGCGAGGACTTCGAATTCCTTGCCACACAAACGCCACGTGCGCGTATCAAGCGCGCCCATTCGCTACCGTTGCACCATCCGCGCTACAACATCAAGCGGCCTTCCCCCAGTGGGTTGCCAGCCACCGTCGTCCCTATCCCTGGCGTCGTAACCGTATTAGTGATTCCAGATGGCCTCGATCGCAAGCCAATGCCGAGTGAGGATACCTGCAT
>DAISKX010000018.1:0-16059 GCA_036820725.1 Nitrospiraceae bacterium | reverse complement strand
CGAGATGGTGTACGCCGCTCCCGGTCAGCCAATCCCAAATCATCCAGGAGCCGGGCGGCTCATAGACCACGCCTCGTAGGTGGGTGACGCCGAGACGATTCTTGTACCCGTAATGGCGCGCGATCACGGTGATTTTTCCTTCCGGCGATTCCTCTTTGTAGATCAGATGCGTGTGGAACGGGTGCGACCAGCGGAATGTGCCTTCCTGCACAGCCTGGTCTAATCCGTCCACCATGACCGTGTTGTGTGCGCGCGTCCCCCGGAAATACCGTCTCCACCGGGGATCTCCCGTATACGTGCAGGTTCCCGGATCGATCAACACCTCCTGTGATCCCACGTGAAGATTCAGAGACAATGCATCGGCATGGCCGTGGGCGTAGTGCGGGGGCATCCCCAAAGGGCCATGATCAAAAATCGCATGCTGGAGATCCTGGCCCCTGAGAATCGAATACCCTGAGAGATGGAAGGTGGTCAAACCGACTCCGCGCTTCTTCTGATTGCTTGGGAACCGGAGAAAAGGGGACAGCGCTGAACCATCATCTCCATCTCCGATTCTCGGCAAGGCGCCATCGGCGCTGTTGCGACATTCTTCCAAGAATGTGCGGCTGCGGTCAAACGCTTGCCGAATCTTATCCGGGATCAAGCGCTGTTGGTGATCGAGCAGGGCCACGACGAGTCCGTAGAGATCCATACTGAATTGGAGATACCCGAACCCTTGCTCAATACTTCCTCCATCGTGACTGATATGGCGTGGCGTTTCCTGTTCGAGCAGGTATAAACCGAGAGCGAGCCAGCGCTCGGCTGGTTCCATCTCCGGAAAGAGACTGCCGGCATACACCAGGGCCGCGGCTTCAGAAACGGCTTCGTGCGGCGTGGATGTATGCAGCGGCAAGCGTTTGCGGATCAGCTCGGCATGACTGTGAACCATTGTGAGGACCGCACGCCAGACATCCTCCGGGGCCTTAAGCCACGGCCGAATCAAATCCGTGGCATAGCAGACCGCCAGCAGACGAAGCGCACACTCCATGGGGGAGATATAGTGAATGCCGGTCAGAAAGGGATTGGCTTCCACCCACGACAGGAGCTGAGCTTCACAGACTGCCACCGCGCGTTCCCGCACGAGCGGCTCGGCTTTTTGTGCGAGCAACGCCAGAGCGACCAGATGTTGTAAACGAGATGCTTCCCAGGCCACCCGTACATCGCCATAATCATTCCCTTTGCGGATGGGAATCTTGGCAAAAAAAGCCTGTGGCCAGGTTCGTCCCGTATCCGGGGCGGAATGCCAGGTCGATCGATCGGGAGACCAATTCCACTCATAGCCGAGTACGGTCAGGCTTCCCTGGAGGAGATGTTCGACCGCTCTTGCATCGAGTTCAAATCGCCATGGAAGGGGCGGAAGCATTGGATAGGCGGACACACAGAAGGAGGAGCGAGAAACATCGTCGCGCAAGAATTGTCGGGACATGGTCTCTCGACCATACCGATACTGCATCTGGAGCGTACGCAAGAATAACCGCTCTCGTGTTCGCCGCAAAGTATCAACGGCGCGAACGAGACTCAGTTGTTTTGCAGCCGCGATCACACTGCCGGGAAACGCTCCGGCGTTGAATGAGAGCTTGAAATTCACCCGGTAACCTGAAAATCCAGCGACACGTCCCTGGTCCGTATCGCAGCTCGAAGTTCGTCAATATTGTCGAAGTTCGTACCAGACTGATCTCATTGAAACTTTACTGGAACTGCAATGCTTGAACAACGACTAATTACAGGCAGCGACGGCACCGAAAATCATGAGTTGATGAGGCACACTACAATCGTCCGACGCCGAGGTCAATGCAGAAATGGCAGTGAAAGAATGAAGCTGTGCGACCAGTTTTCAGGCATACCCCACTATGTATCAAGCTGTTCGAGTTTATCCCCTTCCAAGATCCTAGGAGACGAGGCAGTCTTCGTCACCACATTCACGGCAATACTTGGATAATTATTTCGACACTAACTGATCGGAATATGTCTCATTCATTGCATCTGTATTGCAATATGATAGAAATATCTGGTCATCGACAATCATTTCAGTGCATTAATTCAATCGGTCTGAATCTGAAGGCCGTAGAATACAGCTTAATCAAAAAACGAACGGCGTGAAAAAATGGACCACCGAGGTAGGATTCGCAACTGGCCGAAACTCTTCATTTAATGCGCGTCTTGCACAATTCAGATCCACAAGGCCTCAAAAATTAGGGCACAACGCTTGCTCATCAACTCCCTCGATCGCTTTAGAGTTCAGGTTATCGGCTGACCGCTCCACTCCAGAGAAACCATAAAGGGACCGATGTTGTTCCAAACCAATACTGTCATTGACGCCTATACACACATTATTACGCGACGCTCCTTCCTGAAAAACGCAGCAATAACCCTCGCGGGGCTTAGCCTAGGACCAGGGCTTTTGCAAAAATTACCCTTAGCGACCGCAGATTTGCGTCCACCGTCCAATCTTCAGGTGGTGAGCACTATCCAACCGAGCCATCACTATGAAGAACACGCCACCATCCTCTTGGCTCCTGAACGCGGATTTTATAAATATTTCCGCGTAAATAGGCATGGCTTTCAAGACTACATCAATCTGGTCGATACCGACGATCTGACGTGGGTGCGACCCGCTAATTTCACTCTCGTGTCCGCGCGAGTGTCTCTTGAACACTATCGTTCAAGTGATGTAGCGACCTCGTTTATTGAAAGACTTCAGAGAGGATTCAATGCAGTCCGTGAGTCAGGTGTCAAAGTCATTCTTCGCTTCGTCTACAACAATGGAAACAACCGCGGACCGGACACAAGGCTCGATTGGATGACCAGACATATTTCCCAACTGCAGGCTGTTCTACGTGACAATGCGGATGTAATAGCTGTTGTCCAAGCAGGTTTCATCGGAGCTTGGGGGGAATGGCACTCATCGACAAACGGCTTGGACAATGCAAAAGCCCGTCGCATCGTATTAGAAAACCTTCTGCAAGCATTGCCGGAGGAGCGAATCGTACAGATAAGAGCACCGCAATACAAAGAAGAACTTTTTGGGCCGCCACTTGATTCGACAAATGCACATAACGGCAGTCCCTCCGCACGAATCGGGCACCACAATGATTGTTTTCTCGCAAGTGCGAACGATCTCACTTATCCCTTGGATAAAATTGATTATTACACGAACTACTTATATCAGGACACCCTCTTCGTTCCGATTGGCGGTGAGACATGCCGTACTCACCTTCCACGAACGAATTGCACCACCGCTCTGACCGAATTCAAGAAATTACATTACAGCTATCTCAATGATAATTACCTTCAAGCGGTCGTCGATAAGTGGAAAGCCGACGGATGTTATACAGAAATTGCTACCAAGCTTGGATATCGGCTAGTGGTTCGTGGCGCCTCCTTCAATGACAGTACTTCACTTGGATCTACTTTCCCAGTAAGCGTGTCCATAGAAAATGTTGGTTGGGCTGCTCCATTCAATCCTCGGACATTGATATTGACCTTAGAATCCTCAAGAGGCGACAAATTCGAAGCACCGTTGGGTCCAGATGCGCGGGGACTTACCCCCGAAAAGGTCACAATCATGCAGGGTCAATTCGTAATCGACAATGCTTCTTTCAGGAGCGGTCAGTACGACTTATACCTTTCCGCTCCCGACTCCGCCTCCAGACTGCATAAGAGACGAGATTATGCTTTGCCCTTTGCGAACAAAGAGTATGACTTGCAATCGGCACGCATGCGGCTCGGTTCAATCAGGGTAGAGTAAGCCAGTTGGTTCGTTGAGAGGCCTAGGATAGTACCTACAGCAATACAGCCCCTTAAATCTTCTGTCACACTTCTGATATCCCTTGTCAAACGTCACTATCTCGGAATTATCGATAGCAGAGAGCAGCTCTCGGGAGACAACACGCGGTCTTTCTAGAATACTGCTGCTGATGAGCGGGTCCGTCTTCGGGCAACTTGCCATCATTGGCTCCATGCCGATCATCACGCGAATATATACCCCCTCAGAAATGGGTCTCTACGCCGTTTTCACAGCGATCATCGGGTTTGTTTCAACGGTCGTGGCCTTGCACTACGAACTCGCAATTCCTCTCCCAAAACATGAATTTCATGCTCGGCTGGTAATTGGTCTCTCGTTAGGGGTGGTTGTAACCATAGGACTTCTATCCCTAGGAGTTCTCACTATGGTCGGACACCAATTATTGGCATGGGTCGGAGCAGCGCAATTGGAACCGCTGACAGGGATCATCTCGCTAAGTCTTGTCGTTACAGGATGCACGACCATCTTGGTCACTTGGTCGATACGATTGATGACCTATAAGACAAACGCCTTAGCAAAGCTTCTGCAAGGAATCATTCAGCCTCTCAGTCAAATAGCGTTTGGAATATCGGGATATGGAGTGCGCGGCCTTATATTCGGGACACTCTTGGGGCAGTGCGGAGCAATGTATGCGTTAGGGCGCAGCATGTCTTGGAGAAGGCTCGGAAGAGTTTGGTTCAAGCACTCTTCAAAAGTCCTAATGCTTGCGCGGCGATATAGAAATTTCCCCCTAATGGCCGCGCCCTCCAGCATCTTGAACGGAGTGATTGCACAGATGCCCGTACTTCTACTCGCTGCGTGGTTTGATACGCGCGTGGCAGGACTCTATGCGTTGGGGTTCCGAATCCTACAAGCGCCTTTAAGAGTTGTCGCCGATGCCTCAGCACAGGTCTTCTTTGGCATGGCGACCGAGGCACATCGCGCAGGAACTCTTAATCTGTTAACCGGCAGCATATGGCGTGCCCAGATGATTCTGGCACTCTATTCTTTTATACCGCTTGCATTGGTTGCCCCTGAAATTTTTTCGGTCATATTCGGAAGGGAATGGCGTGAAGCAGGTTTGTACGCTCAGTATCTTATGCCTTGGCTAATGGCATCTTTTCTTGTGACATCTTTATCCATATTGGTAAGTGTCCTCCAACAACAAAAACGAGAGTTCATCTTCCAGGTTGCATATCTAGGCACGGTCCTCGGAATGATCTGGTTTGGTCACCTAATTGGAAACGAACGGCTCACTTTGAAGTTGCTCGGAATTGGAGGAGGCTTGTTTCTTATGGGGAAGGCGGTATGGCTGCTCCATATCGCCAAGGTGGAAGCAGGAACTCATCTGACCTGGCTGGCAAGAGAAACATTCATAATCGGTGGCCTTGCTCTGCTTCTGATTGTTCTAAAGGTCACAATACACTCAGAAGCACTGTTGGTTATCACGGCCGGGATCATTGTCACAATGACACATTGCATCAATTATTTTGTCCGTAGGGTGTATGCCTTCTAGCTCGTTGGAAAAGAGTGGCCGCGTGGTTTATGTGGATTTTGTTGGTAATGGAGGCATGCTGCACTATGCTGAAAGCCTGTCGTCGGCCATGGTGTCCTTTACAGAGAGCAGCCTCGTCCTACCTCGGCATTGGGAATTACCGCATGATCATAAAGGTGGGCTGAGGAAATTACGGACAAAATATAATCCATCTTACTACTACGCTCTTGCCGAACGTGTCATCACTCTGCATCGTCCGAGGCTTGTTCATATCACCAGTAAAACCATAGGGATCGTCTCATTTGTTCGGGGTTGCCAATGTTCAAATATCCCCGTCGTGTATACGCTTCATGATCCAGTGAATCACGAGGAACATTACACTGCATGGGGCCGACTCGTTGAGCGATATCATTTGAAGGTTTCCTTGCCCTGGGTGCTACGTAGCTGTCATGCGATTCATGTGCATTCCGACATTCATGCCAAACAAGTTGCTCAAGTCTATGGAGAGCAATCTGCAAGCAGGGTATACGTGGTTCCCCACGGCGGTGGTGTAACGTCTTCTATTTTGGCAGGCGAAGATATACCAAATGAGCTCTCGAGCAAGAATGACAAATTCACATTTCTATTCTTTGGAAGAATTGAGCCATACAAGGGTGTTCAAGTCTTGTTAGCTGCTTTTCAACAGGTGTCACGAACCCATCACAACTGTCGGCTTCTCATAGCAGGTGCAGGCGCGCTACCTGAATTGGCCAACTTCACTAGCGGGCGCCTTGTAGTGATCAATCGGTTCATTAAGGACGCTGAAGTTAAAAGCCTCTTTGAACAAGCAGATGCCGTCATACTGCCATATCTATCTGCCACTCAAACGGGAGTGATCCCTCTTGCATACGAGTTCGCGCGACCGGTGATCTGTTCAGATGTTGGTGCATTATCTGAAATGTTTATCGATGGAGAGACAGGTCTGATGGTACCACCTGGGAATGTAGATAGCTTGGCCGTCGCCATGCAGACCCTTGCGGACAACCCGGAAAAAGCAACCGCAATGGGGAAGAGAGCTAGGTCCTTTATGGCACACACCTTCTCTTGGAACATAGTGGCTCGGCACCATCATGCGAAGTACGCGGCATTAATACAGCAGCAATAAAATCTCACCAAACGGTCCTCCTTACACTTCGACCCCATGAAAACGGAATTGGTCATTGCAATCGCCAACTCAATGTTTTGCCTGTGGCGACTGTACGTAGCCGTCAAGCAAGGGAGACTTTCCGCAGTCGTCTGGACGCTAGCAGCCTATTTTTCAGTCCTCTTCATCCCCGTTGTCGTCGGAGGACCGTTTGATAACCACCGCGGATTCACGGGAGAAACGTTCACGATCAAACAGAAGACGATTGCATTTACGGTTTACTATGTCGCGGCATTTCATGTGCTATTTGCTTTTACTGAGGCTTTCGCGTGGAAATTCATCGGCATATCTCCAGTTCGCATTGCCTGGAGCCTGCCTCGCAAACACGGAGGACTCTTTCTCATACGCGGAATATTCCTAGTCTTTCTTTGCGCCGGAGGGTTTCTGTATTGGCTCAAGATGCGTGACCTGGGCTATCGCGACTATGTTGAATATGCCGGATCGAATTGGCCAGTTATCTTCCTGTGGGCTTCATCGCCCTTCATCACCATAAGTATGATGCAGCGTCGCTATTGGAGCGCATTTTTCGCAGGTATGCCCTTTATGCTCTTCGCGCTCATGCTTCATATCAGGTCTTTTGCCCTTCTCTCCCTCATTCCTGCAGCCGTGATTGCCTATTTTCATCTACTGACGGACAACCTACACCGGCACCGATTATTCACGTTCACACTGAAAGCAGGGATATTGCTTGGCTTACTCCTAGTCTTAAGTGCCGTGATCATTCATCAAAAGGGAGGGAAGATATCTTTGCCTGATTCTGAGATGCCATATGGAACGGCTATCGTGATAGAGGCCATGAAATTGGACGGGGTGTACACAGGCTTCAACAGTCTGACGATCTATGGACTGAACATTATCAACCCACTGATTCGCTTGTTGGATATTCAGCGCCCACGCATGGTCGATAGTCCGGTTTATATGGCTTTTCTGATTGATGGTGTCCCCGAAAACTCGTCAGTCTACTTTCATTATCCAACACTTTGGTACGGTGATGCATATGTATCTTTTGGCACAAATGGATTGATGCTTGCGGCACTCTGGGCAATCGTCTTGACCGGATGGGAGGCTATCATGTTGCGCTATCCAGCAAGAATTGCCCTTATGCTCCCATTCTATATGTGGCACACATATATGTTGATCCGAGGTGCGCCTGGTATTGCGACCACACCGGTTTCATATGCGGTGTATATTTCCATGCTCATATTTATCTTGTTTGGAGGAAGAATTCTCCGCCTACAAAAGACGACACTGACCGAGCAATATGTTGATGTCCAAGAAGAGTCAATACAACTCGACCGCTACCCGGTCATGGACGGACCAGTATTAATGCCAGATGAACATTCTACTGCTCATTAACTCATTGAGCGCGGGCGGCGCTGAAGTATTCGTGGCAGACCTCGCTACCGCGTTAGCAGAGAGGGGACATAGAGTCGCTCTTTTTGCATACGCAGGTGTTCTTGATAAAAAAGGCGAGTCGTTGCGTCAGCAGTTAATGCGAGCCGGTGTAGACTTCATATCGCCAGAAGCACGTTCCATGGCTCACAAGTTCCTCGTTCCGCTGATTTTGGCTAGGGTTCTGCGCAACCTGCGGCCAGATATTGTTCATTCCAATCTCGATCAATCTGATTGTATGAGTTTGTTCGCGTCAATACTTTTTGGGTCCCGTAACGAAACACGCTTTATCCGTACAGTACATAGCGTTTATGCAATCGGGAGGTTGCCGGAAATTATACACATGTGGCTTCGACGGTTTTTTGACATACAAGTTGCTTGTAGCAAACGAGTAGCTTCGGCCCATCCCTATCTCAACACTGCAAATACAGTGATTGTGGAAAATGGAATCCGAATGCGAAAAGTATGTCGCGGATTGGCAAGCACCAGCACGCTCCATACTAGATTCGACATTCCATGTAACTCTCTCACGCTCATTAACGTCGGGTCATTTTCACATCGGAACCGTCAGTTACCTAAAGCACAAGATCTTATGATTGATGCATTGGCTCAACTGGATCGTCGCGATGTTCATTTGATCCTTATCGGGGATGGGGAATGTCGCATGGCTTTACAGAAAAGAGCTAGAGATCGAGGCATCGAAAAGTTCATTCACTTTGCCGGTCTTTGTCCGGACCCAACCGAGCTGGTGCAAGAGGCGGATATCGTGATTATGCCGTCTCGGTTTGAAGGGCTCTCGCTCTCATGCATCGAGGCAGCGTGCCTAGGAAAACCTTTGATAGTCTCAAACATTGAGGCATTTTCCCAATTCATGGGACCATCGGCTGTTGTTGTTCAACCGGCCGATATTCGCTCTTTAACAGAGGGAATAGTCCTTGCCCTCAATAATCTTTCGGACTTACGTCATGCTGCCGTTGAATTACAGCCTCGCTTCATAAGTACTTTCGATATCTCTCGGGTTGTCCAGGACTATCTGCAGGTTTATGAACAATCACGAGTGATCAAAGCGACTAAAATACAAGGTTTTGACCTTGGACCAACGCACAGAGGTACCTTGTAGTTCATCGGGTATGCAAGCATTGATCTGAGGACAGAATGCGTCATGGTCAATCTTGAAGCGTCTGCTTATCTAGTTGATTGCCTGATAAACGGGGAGCCGAATCACAAAGGAGTGCATGTGCAATGAATGTGCTTTTAGATGTTGGTGCAATCAAGAGTGGTGGCGGCGCTCAACTGGCTCTCAATTTTCTAGCCTATATCAATAGTCATTCAGAGTCAGACATAAATTGGTTTGCGGTACTTCCACCCCATGGCGTCATTAGAAATGCAGGCGCTGAAGGAATTTTTAAGGAGTGGAAGGCATCATCCGCCCAGTTCTGCCAGCGCTTATATTTTGAGAATGTTGAATTACCAAATGTTTTATGTCGATGGGGCATACACAGAATCTTTACGTTCTTTGGTTCAGGCCTGCCTCACCCAGTGAACATTAAGAGCGTGGTAAGTGTTGCGTATCCAATCGTTTGTTACCCAGAGAGTCTATATTGGAAACACGTGCCAACCCTCGAAGGAATGAAGAAGAGAGCGATGAACCGAGCGCGCCTCGCACGGATGAAACTTGCCAATACAATCATCGTAGAGACAGCCATTATGCAGAAACGTCTGGCAGCTGCGTTGGGCCGTAATTACGATGGAATAAAGATTATTGGTCCGACTCCCACCGCTTATGTTCAGCGGTCACCATGTCCGGAGGAGGGAATAACTAGGTTTCTTTTCATCAGCGGAATTGATCAGCATAAAAACCTGTGGCGATTACCAGCCGTTGCCACATCGCTTTTACGACGAGGTAGAAGTGCCTTTCGCTTCGTACTAACGGTGGACAGAGGCGCACTGTTGGACTCTATGAAGCGGAATAGAGTTTCGGCGTGTTTGCATGACGAAATGTTTGAGTTTGTAGGATCAGTGAGTCCCATGGAAATCGATCTACTCTACAAACGCTCGGCCTGCGTTGTATCGTTAAGCGATCTGGAGAGTTTTAGTAATAACTACATGGAAGCTTGGCTTGCCGGCAGACCGCTTATTGCAAGTGATCGGGACTTCGCGCGGGAAATATGCAGGTCGAGCGCGTTATTCGTGGAACCCCACAACACTGAGGACATAGCTGACAAGATGGTAATGATCATGGACAATCATGAGGTTCGTGACAATTTAATCATGAGCGGCACACGCCAACTCCAGAGCGTTCTGAGTCAGAACGAGAGATTTTCTCGTGTAATGGCGGAGGTCCTTGCATAGTGGGATATTTTCACCCATTTGTAGTTGTGACCTATGAAGCCCTTATGCGTTTTATAATGTCACTCCCTCGTTACAGAACATTCTGTATGTTGAAGGTGGTATTCCTCAGAATTTGCGGAGCAAGAATAGGTCGAAATGTAACAATCTATCCTGGTGTCTGGATTGCACCAGGCCGAAACCTTACCGTCGGTGATGATGTTGATTTCGCATTAAATGTGTTGGTGAGTACAACCGGAGGAGTCACAATCGGCGACCGCACCTTGATCGGGTATGGGACGATGATTCTGTCCAATAACCATACGATCCCTTCGTTGCGGGGACGAATCTTCGGGGCAGGAAGAATTGATAAGCCTGTCACAATTGGAAAGGATGTATGGCTCGGAGCGAATGTCATGGTGCTTGCTGGTCGTACCATAGGCGATGGAGCGGTCGTTGCCGCGGGCAGCATCGTGACGAAGGATGTCGAACCGTATACTATTGTCGGTGGCAATCCTGCCGTACTGATTCGAGTGCGTGATTAGAGCTTATTCGGTATTTTCAAAAGTCTCTATGATATTTCGCGCGGAGGTTTCGTCATTTTTGATGTGAAGAATAAGGCAAGGTTCCAGTGAAGCAGCTTCTTCAAAATCTAAAGACCGGCGAGATGGTGCTGGAGGAGGTACCCTGCCCGAGCCTCAAGCCGGGCCACGTACTCATCCGTACCGTGCGATCTCTCATTTCGACCGGCACCGAGAAGATGCTACTCGATTTCGGGAAGGCCAACCTCCTCGACAAGGCCAGGCAGCAACCTGACAAAGTCCGCGTGGTCCTGGATAAGATCGCGACAGACGGTCTATTGCCCACGCTCGAAGCCGTTCAGAATAAATTGGATCAACCGCTGCCGATGGGATATTGCAACGTCGGGGTCGTCATCGAAGCGGCACAGGACGTGTCGGACTTCCGCGCCGGTGATCGAGTGGCTTCCAATGGAAAACATGCGGAAGTCGTGGCCATCCCCAAAAATCTCTGTGCAAAGATTCCGGACACGGTCGGAGACGATGAAGCTGCATTCACCGTTCTTGGGGCGATTGCTCTCCAGGGAATTCGTCTGTCCCAGCCGACGCTCGGTGAATCTATCGTCGTGACCGGATTGGGCCTGATTGGCCTTCTAACGGTACAACTCTTGCGCGCACAGGGCTGTCGGGTCCTCGGAATCGATCTCGACTCCAGAAAACTGGAACTGGCCGCCAAATTCGGGGCGGACGTGGTCAATCCCAACAGTTCGGACCCTGTCGCTGCAGCATTGTCGTTTTCTCGAGGAAGGGGAATAGATGCGGTGCTTATTGCAGCCGCAACCAAAAGCAGTGAACCGGTTCATCAAGCCGCTCTCATGTGTCGAAAACGGGGACGCATCGTCCTCATCGGCGTCACGGGACTGGAGTTGTCTCGCGCCGATTTCTATGAAAAAGAACTAACCTTTCAAGTCTCCTGTTCCTACGGCCCCGGTCGCTATGACTCGTCTTATGAAGAGCGTGGGCAGGACTATCCCTTGGGGTTTGTACGATGGACCGTTCAGCGGAACTTCGAGGCGATTTTGGATACAATGGCGGATGGGCGGATCGTCGCTGGTTCGTTTATTTCTCATCGATTTCCATTCGAACAATCCAATGCCGCGTACGAATTGATCACGAGCCCAGAGCCATCACTTGGAGTTCTGCTCACCTATGACACGCATCCTTCATTTCTTCTGGACCATGGCCACACGACGGTCAAGACGATCATGGAAGAATTACCGGTTCGTAGCGACGTCCCTGTGGCTTCGTTCATCGGTTCCGGGAACTATGCCACGCAGGTGTTGATACCCGCATTTAAGCAGACCGGCATAGTCCTGAAGACCATCGCGTGCAGTTCTGGTGTGAGCGGAGCACACGCTGCCAAAAAGTTCGGATTCGTCGAGGTCACAACCGATACGCAGCACATTATCTCCGATCCCGCCGTTAACACTGTTGTCATTGCGACCAGACACGATAGTCACGCCGCGTTTGTTTGCCAGGCCCTGGCCGCCGGCAAGCACGTATTTGTCGAAAAACCGCTCGCAATCACGAAAACCCAGCTGAAGGAAATCGAATCGGTGTATCAACGGGTGGGGAACGACACTCAATCATCTGATGCGCCGTCCGGGACTCACTCCGATTGCGCTGCGCCGCTGCTCATGGTCGGCTTCAATCGTCGATTCGCGCCGCACATTCAAAAGATCAAGGGATTGCTCGCGCCTCTCCGCGAACCAAAAACGTTCATCATGACCGTGAACGCCGGCGAGATTCCTTCCAGCCATTGGACACAGGATAAGCGAATCGGCGGAGGGCGGATCGTCGGTGAAGGCTGCCACTTCATAGATCTCTTACGATATCTCGCCGACAGTCCTATCGCCACGACCGGCGCAACGATGATCGGCCCCGGCTCGGGCGCCACCATCCGAGACGACAAAGTGAGCATCATGATGACATTTGCGGATGGGTCTTTCGGAACAATCCATTACCTGTCGCATGGACACAAATCATTTCCCAAAGAGCGGTTGGAAATTTTTTGCGGAGGCCGCATTCTTCAGCTCGATAATTTCCGTAGACTCCATGGATATGGGTGGCCTGGGTTTAGAAAAATGAACCTCTGGCGGCAAGACAAGGGTCAGAATGCCTGTGTAGCCGCATTCGTGTCCGCAATCCGTCAGGGACAGCCTCCTCCGATTCCATTTCCGCAACTCCTAGAAGTCACGCGCGCCACTTTCGACATCATGGAATGCCTTGAGTAGCGCATCGTGTGCACGAAGACCCTGCTGTTATACGCCCGGACCCTCCGTTATCTAAAACCATCACAGATCGGCTATTTAATCCTTCGAAGGCTGTGGCGGAGACGCCTGCAGATCTAAGTGCCCGCAGCCGTCCGGAAGAGATCCGGCGTTGCGCTGCATCCACGTGAAACACACTCGCGGCACTTTTCGGGCGATGACACCTTTTGCTTTCTTAACGTGTCCAAGACATTCCCTGACCTAGCTGTCGAGTGGTCAAGCCCCGACATGTCAAAGCTCTGGCGATACAATCTCCATTATTTTGACTATCTGCAAGATCCACTGAGGTCTCTCGATAGTAAATGCCGTCTCATTTCCAACTGGATTGCCCTCAACCCACCAGGAACCCCTGACGCCTGGGAACCATATCCGGTTTCGCTTCGGATCGTAAACTGGATTAAGTTTTTTCTTGGAACAAGTCGTGGGGCATTGACCGAACAGTGGCTGTACAGTCTGTATGGTCAGGCCTACTGGCTGGAACGACACTTCGAATATGATCTTCTAGCGAATCATCTGCTTAAGAATGCCGTGGCACTGTTTTTTGCGGGTATGTTTTTTGATGGACCGGAGGCAGACAGATGGTTGGATAAGGGCCAGGACATCCTTACACGTGAGCTGCACGAACAATTCCTGGAAGACGGGGGCCATTTCGAACGCAGCCCCATGTACCACTCCATCTGTCTGGTCGATTATCTGGATGTCATTAATCTTGTGACTCATTCGAAGTTACAGGTGGCCTCTGGTATCGCGGATCAGTTGAACGAGCGTGTCATATCCGCGTTGCAATTCCTCGATGAAATCTGTCTTCCGGACGGCGACATTCCTCTTTTCAATGACTCAGCACATGGTATTGCCCCACCGCCGGCCGAGATTTTTGCGTACGCCGCAGGGTTAGTGGGCTTTAGACCATCCATCCCACCTGACGGGCTCTTTTGGAACAGCAAGCCCCAGAGTGGTTACTACGCCTTGGGTTTCCGGACCGATAAAATGATCATCGATTGCGGCGCAGTTGGTCCGGAGTACCAGCCTGGGCACGCTCATTGCGATACGTTGAGTTTTGAACTCGTCCTTAACGGACATCGTGTCATCGTCGACAGTGGCGTGTCTGACTACGAGAGCGGTCCGCGCCGTGACTACATCCGAAGCACGCAGGCGCACAATACTCTCAGGATAGATGGAACCGATCAATCTGAAGTATGGGGCACGTTTCGCTTGGCCAGGCGTGCACGCCCACTTTCAGCTAAAATGGCTCGACAAGGCCAAAATGCTATCGTGTTCCAAGGCGCTCATGACGGATACACGCGCCTTTCAGGCAATCCTGTTCATAGGCGAATGGTGGAATTCACAGACTTTCGTGAGTGGCTCATCACTGATCGAATAGAGGGCAGAGGGAATCATAAAGTCGAAAGCTTTGTACATTTCCATCCGGACTGTGCCGTACGTCTGATTGGACACGAGCTAACGGTGAACAATGCGCAGGGGGTTTCTGTTCTGACCATGTCTATTTCTGAACCGGTCGTCGCGCGGTTGGATACCGGACAGTACGCTCCTGAATTCGGCAAACCCCTTCAGAACACCGTGCTCGTGATGACCTATAGCGGGCCACTGCCCGTCACGCTGGCGTATCGACTCACCACAACAGGCCACGCCGAAGCACACGCGTCTTGACGCGCTATCTGAGTCGGCACCTCTTGAGCCCGACAAGGCGCGCGGCGCGAATCGACAAGTGAGGTTACCGTGCGTATTCTGTTTCTCTCTCATTACTTTCCGCCGGAGGTCAACGCGCCCGCCTCCCGAACCTTCGATCACTGCAGGCAATAGGTGAGGGACGGATATTCCGTCACGGTTCTCACCTGTACCCCCAATCATCCTCGCGGTGTAGTCTACGAAGGGTATCGCAACCGGCTTTTCCAGGAGGAATCTAAAGACGGCATCCGTGTCATTCGCGTTTGGACCTTTGTCACACCGAATGACGGCTTCTTTAAAAGGACGTTGAACTATGTCTCCTTCATGATCGCTGCCGTGCTCGCCGCAGCGTTTCTCTCTTCGTACGACGTAGTGATTTCCACATCACCTCAGTTCTTCAACGGTCTTGCTGGATATTTCGTCAGCCGCATCAAACGAGTACCATGGATCCTAGAAATTCGTGATCTATGGCCTGAATCCATTCTTGCTGTCGGAGCAATTCGCAATCACATTGTGATCCGGCTATTGGAGTGGCTCGAGGCTTTCGCGTACCAGAAGGCCGATCGTATTGTCGCGCTGACGGATGCTTTTCAAAGTCATATCCATCGCAAAGGTATCTCCAGAGATAAAATTTCGGTCATCAAAAATGGAGCGGACCTTTCACTGTATCACCCGATCACCGGTATAAATCCTCTCGTTCAATCGCTGGGACTGGATGGCAAATTCGTCGCGTCGTATTTCGGGACGCATGGCATGGCGCACGCGCTGGAAACGATCCTGTACGCAGCGCATGAACTACGGCAGTACCGCGACATAGTTATTCTCATGGCAGGGGATGGAGCGGAGCGTGAAAGGTTGCTCATGCTGCGTGATGAACTTGGTCTCGATAATGTCGTGATGCTGGAACAGCAACCCAAACACCTCATGCCATCGCTCTGGGCGCTATCCTGTGTGAGTCTGATCGTCTTGAAAAAGTCCGAGTTATTTAAGACCGTCATCCCATCCAAGCTTTTCGAAAGCATGGCGATGGAAAAGCCGGTGATCTTGGGTGTGGAAGGGGAGAGCGCGGAGATCGTGAGGTCAGCACAGGCAGGATTTTCTATTGAACCGGAGAATGCCCAGGAACTTGCGGCCACCTTGCTGAAGCTATACCGGAATGCAGACCTCTGTGCAACCCTGGGCGCGAACGGTCGCCGACACGTGATCGAACACTTCGACCGTTCTGTGCTTGCAAAGAAGTTTCATGTCGTTCTCCATGCAGCCTGCGATTCTGTCGCCGCATAGTTTCCCCTATACTGGTCAAT
>DAISKX010000017.1:0-16509 GCA_036820725.1 Nitrospiraceae bacterium | reverse complement strand
TGAGGGACGCGTCTCCGAAACGTGATTGAATCGTTCGCCACTGAGTAAAATCCACTTATCGGGCTGAGCGAGAATTTGCTCCACGAGTTTGGTGTGCAACGCATGTCCGGATCGTTCCGCGACGATATGACCGATGAAGGGGAAGCCAAGCAGTGCAACATCTCCCATCAAATCGAGAATCTTATGACGGACGAATTCATTAGGGAAGCGAAGACCGGACTGATTGACGACGCCTTGCTCGGACAGCACGACGGTATTCTCCAGTGTACCGCCCTTCCCTAATCCTCTCGACCACAGAGCCTGCACTTCATGTAGAAACCCAAAGGTGCGTGCGGTTGCGATGTCACTCTCAAACGTCGAGGCGGAACAGTCGTAGGTGTAGGATTGTGTTTTGATGAGCGGATGGTCGTATTGAATGGAATATGTGATCCGCGGGGTCGAACAGGGCTCGATTCGGACCCGACGCGCACCATCGACCACTTCCACCGGCTGTGTAATCTTCACGTAGGATTGCCGACGGGTCTGAGGAACGATCCCGGCGGATCGGATGAGCTTGACGAAGGGGCTGGCGCTCCCGTCCATGACCGGCACTTCAGCTGAATCGACGTCCACATACACATTGTCGATTTCCAAACCAACTAATGCCGCCAGGACATGCTCGATGGTCTTGACCTGGTGGCCGTTGGCACTGATGGCTGTGCAGAGTTCGGTTGGAACGCGGTTAGCCACAGAGGCGGGAAGGAGCGTTGTACCCTTGCCGTTCTTATGGACAAAGATAATACCTGTATTGCATGGAGCGGGGCGGAGGCTCAGCGTAACAGGGAGTCCGGAGTGAAGACCGATTCCGGAACAACAGACAGTCGATCTAATCGTTTGCTGAAACCGCACGGCTCCTCCCAGGCTAAATAGTGACATGGATGGGTCAGCAACATTTGTGCCATCAGGAATATGATGGCAACATATTGAATATATGGTCATAAACACATGAACAACAGATTATGATTGTATCTAAAAAACAACACTTGTGGTTTTTTCAGGGAGTAGAGGTGGAGCTAACTCGAGGAAATATAGGTGGCCGGAGCTAGCGTTTATAGTGCAAGCATTCATAACACGACGGCATCGTCGCTGACAACCATGAAAAGTTCGCTCCATGATGTTTTTTTGGATTGCCCCTGAGTCTGAGTCGTTTGATCAGAACGCAGTTCATCAGGGCCGCGGGTCGAGCTCGATCAATCCCTTGCGAATGGCGAGAATGGCCGCCTGAGTCCGGTCATAGACTTGAAGCTTGTGGAAAATGTTGCGCACATGATTCTTCACCGTTTTTTCGCTGAGATCGAGATTGTTGGCAATCTCCTTGTTCGTTTTCCCGTCTGCCACCAGCCGTAGAACAGTGATTTCCCGTTCGGTCAAGTCATGCTCGACCCAGCCAGGCTTTTTGCCTTTCTTCTGGGCCATGAGTGAGAATTCCGCCAGGATTTTGCTGGCGACGGATGGATGGATGAGCGACTCGCCGCGGTAGATGGCTCGAATGGCGGCAACGATTTGCGAAGACTCTGAATCCTTGAGCAGATAGCCGGTCGCACCGGCTCGGACCAGATCAAAAATATACTGTTGCTCTTCGTACATGGTGAGGGCCACGATGCCGATATGGGGGAATTCGCGCTTGATCTGACGGGTGGCCTCGACGCCGCCCATGCGGGGCATGCTCACATCCATGAGGATCACATCCGGGAGCAGCGTGCGAGTCTTCTCGACGGCCTCATGCCCATCCTGGGCTTCGCCGATCACGTGAATGTCTTCTTTGGTTTTCAGAATGGCCATCAGTCCTTCGCGCACCACGCGATGGTCATCGGAGATGAGCACCTTAATCTTTTCCATTTCGTAGAGCCTCCTTGTCCGACAGTGGAACGCGAAGCACGATACGTGTTCCACGTCCTTTCCTAGAGGCGATGGTCGCCTCACCTCCAACCAGCCGTGCGCGCTCCAGGATGCCCCGAATTCCGAAGTGATCCCATTTCTCGGGATCGCGCAGCACCGCTTCCATGTTGAATCCCACGCCATCGTCGATGATCGTCACCTGCAGCAAGCGGACGCCGATTTCAAGCTGGACCTCCACCCGGTTTGCCTTGGCATGCTTCTGCACATTGCTCAAGGCTTCCTGCACGATGCGAAACAAAAAAATCTTTGTTCGTGGAAACAGAATCGTTTCATCGCCAGATACCAGAAACTCCGTTTTCATATGGTATTGGGTTTCAAAGGACTTCAGATAATTCGTGAGAGCGGGAACCAACTCCATCTTGTCGTAGCGTAAAGGCCGCAGATTGAAGATCACCTGACGCGCTTCCTGGATCGCCATTTTCAGCTGAGCTTTGGATTCACGCAACGTGGCCAGACTGGCTTTAGGATCTTTGCGAACCAGTTCCTGACACACTTCCAATTTGAAATTTACGCCGGCGAGACTTTGCACCAGTCCATCGTGAATTTCGCAGGCGATCCGCATCCGTTCCTCGGTGACGGCGGCTCCCGTTTCCTTCACGTACAAGCGATACAGGGACTGATACTTGGCCAGCGTCTTCTCGATCTCCCCCGTGGCGCGGATACGCGCCTCGATGAGTTGCCACATAAACTTGGCGCTGGCTCCGCCGATGACGGCCACTCCCATACGATGATAATCTTGTAAATAGTTCCCCACCTCGGAACTTCCTGATACGTCAATCACGAGGTCAAGCCGTTCCAGACCCAACAAGCGGCGGTAATCGCGCGTCACGGGGATACGTAACCGTTTAGCGAGGACCAAGCCAGGGGCACGCGAGTTCGTCTCCGCCACGCCGACAATGCGGACCAGAGGGTCGGTGGCAAAAATTTCCATTAACGCTGTGCCGCCGTGCCCGGCGCCGATAATGACGACGTGGGTGGCCTCGGGCGACGACCGTTTGACGGGGGATGACGCGTTTTTCCGTTCGCGCTTAAGCGGGATTAAAGCCATGATATTCGCTTGGGATAGTGATGGCCTCCATCCTACCAGAAGGCGGGTCGAATGTCTGAAGCCCGGATGGGTATAGAACGGGAGCGGGAACCTATCGTTCCCGACGTTGTTGGGCGAGCGTCTTAATTTCGTCCATGAACTGATCGATGTCCTTAAACTCCCGATAGACGGATGCGAACCGGACATAGGCGACTTGGTCGAGTTGAGACAGCTCCTTCATCACTTCCTCTCCGACCATCGTGCTGTCGACTTCCGTTTCTCCCAATTCCTGAATTCGTTTCTCGATGCGATCGGTGACGGCCTCGATTGTGGCGGTGCTGATCGGGCGTTTCTCGCATGCTTTTTTCAGGCCGAACACGATCTTGGTGCGGTCGAACGGCTCGCGTCGTCCGTCCTTTTTCACGACGGCCGGCATGGTCTCTTCGACCCGTTCATAGGTGGTGTAGCGACGCTTGCAGGACAGGCATTCTCGGCGGCGGCGGATGACTTCGCCTTCCTTCGCCATCCGCGAGTCGACTACCTTGTCCTCAACATCGTCGCAGAAGGGGCACTTCACCTGGCGTCGTCCTCGTCAAACGGGAGACGTATCGTAGGCATAGAACACGGGGAAGCGGCTACACAAGGCTTTCGCCTCGGCACGCACGTCCTCGAGTGTCTGTGGATCCTGCCTGTGCTGAAGCACGCGATCGATCAGGGTCACTATTTCCCGCATGTCTTGCTCGCGCATGCCGCGGGTGGAGACGATGGGACTTCCGATCCGAATACCGCTGGCTACCGCCGGTGGCTTCTCATCGTAGGGGACGGCGTTCTTGTTGACGATGATGCCGGCAGTGTCGAGAGCCGTGTCGGCTTCCTTGCCGGTCACACCTTTATTGGTCAGATTGACCAGCATGAGATGGGTATCAGTGCCGCCTGATACGATGTGATATCCCTTGCCGATCAACCCTTCGGCTAGCGTACGCGCGTTCGCAAGCACCTGCTGCTGATACCGCTTGAAGTCCGGAGACAAGGCCTCTTTCAGGGCAACGGCTTTGGCCGCAATTACATGCATCAAGGGTCCGCCTTGCAAGCCGGGGAAAATAATCTTATCGACCGCTTTGGCATGTTCGGCCTTGCACATGACGATGCCTCCGCGCGGGCCGCGCAGCGTCTTGTGCGTCGTCGTCGTCACGAAATCGGCGTAGGGGACTGGGTTGGGATGCAAGCCTGCCGCGATCAACCCTGCAATATGGGCAATATCCACCATGAGATAGGCGCCAACCGATTGAGCGATCTGTTGAAACTTCGGGAAGTCGAGCGTGCGCGCATACGCACTGGCGCCGACGACAAGAATACGGGGACGGCATTCTTCAGCGATACGTTGCACCGCCACATAATCAATGAGGCCGGTCTGACGATCGACTCCATAGGAGAAGGCACGGAAGATGATTCCCGAAAAATTGACGCGACTGCCATGTGTCAGGTGTCCGCCCTGGGCCAGATCCATTCCAAGGATCGTATCGCCGGGCTTGAGGACAGCCAGATAGGCGGCCATGTTGGCTTGGGACCCTGAATGGGGTTGGACATTGACATGGTCTGCTCCGAAGATCTGCTTCGCCCGCTGGATGGCCAGCTCCTCTACCGTATCGACGTGCTGGCAGCCTCCATAATAGCGCTTACCCGGGTAACCCTCGGCATACTTGTTCGTCATCAGACAGCCTTGAGCGGCCAGCACGGCGGGACTGGCGAAATTCTCGGACGCAATCAGAAGGAGTTTTTCCTTCTGACGCTGCTCCTCGGCGCGAATGGCCTCGAAGACATCCGGGTCCGTTCGCTTGAGTGCATCTAGAGAGCCGATAATGTCATCCATGCTTCCTCCGAGCGAAGAAGGTCGTAACGGAATGTCGCCGTTATTCGGTCGCCGCAGGCTGGTCCGCTTCCTGTTTTTTGATGATATGAACCGAGATGGATGCGGTGACTTCTCGCGGCAATTTAACCGGAATGGTGAAGGTGCCGAGTTCTTTGATCGGTTGGGCCAGCTGAATCTTTCGACGATCAACCTCAAAGCCTTTTTCAGCCAATCCTTCGGCAATGTCTTTCGACGTGACGGATCCGAACATCTTGTCGTCTTTCCCCACTTGAGCAGGTATGGTCAGGGAGACCGACGACAATTTCTTGGCGTGCGCTTCGATATCGAGCTTTTCCTTTTTTGCCTTTTCCGTGGTGACCCGCTGTGCGTGTTCGAAGGTTTTGATGTTGCGGTTGTTGGCTTCGACAGCCTTCCGGCGGGGAAGAAGATAGTTTCGTGCGAATCCAGGGGAGACGTCGAGCAGGTCTCCTAGGTTACCGACGCCTTCCAGCGTCTCTTGGAGGATGACTTTCATACTGCACTCCTTCGGTTGGAAAGAAAACGAGGATACTGGCGGCCTGTGGAAAAGTCAATTCAATGGTGCTGCGAGTTGAAACCAGTCACCCTCCCGTTGTCCCGGCATTCCATCGGTGGACACTTCCCATCTCCGATCATTAAGATACCCTCCTTTTGACCGGCAGGTAGGTATCAGCGCGGCGGGCCTGAAGCGCCTAAAGGATTCATATCATGATGAGCATCCCGAACACGATCTCCGCGTTGCTAGAACAGGTTGTCTCGCACCTTGAACACGAATCCAGCCGGTATGCCGCTCAAGGCGGTGACCGGCCGCTGACGCTGTCAGGGGGTCGACTGTCTCAATCAGTCGGCAGTCTGCAACTCTACCAATTCAGCCTGCCGCCCGATACCACCTTAGGGACGGATATTCCTGTCACCATCGTGCCACCGGATGAAGGAGAGCCTACGGAGGGACATGTCCTGCTGCGTGATGAGGAACACATCTATATCCAGACATTCGATCTGCTCGGCGAGGCTCTGTCTACCGTCACGCTGGTTCCGGATGGCTCCGGTTTTCTGACATTGGGCGCTCAGCGTCTGACTGAGATGGCCAAGAAAGCCGATCTGTATACGCTGGGCCCGGCTGAGCGGTTGATCCCTCTCTTCGAAGCCAGTCAGGCCGGCGATCACGCGGCAATCCAGAACATGGCATCGACCTCGGTCTTGACGACCTTGTGGCAGGACGACATCAGCGCCCGCCGACAGAAGATCTCTACTATGGCTCTGGATCTGATTCGCGGAAATAAGCGGATACTCCTGGTGAGCCCGGATCACCACTCGGCCGATGTCGTCACGGGGGTCATCGCCCGCGCCATGAAAGGAGCGGGGCTCACGTTCAAAAGCTGGCTCACGCGATACGAACTCGCCATCGAGAAGGACATCGCGGGTGTGCACTTACAAGAATTGAGCTTCGAAGCGCAAATGCATCAGTTTTACGCGAAATCACGGGCCGACAAAGCCAGTCTCCGGCGGAAGTACGAGCGCTTCCGGGAATTGACCCCGCTGCTGGCGTACAAAGCACAAAAGCAACGCGACTTGGATGAAGTGCGGTTACTCGAATGGCGCCTGCTGACGCACCTCAGCGAAATCCAGACGAAGATCAAGACCATTGATACGACCCTGACGGAATACGAGACGCTCCCTTTATGGAAGCGGCTGAGCATGCAAGCGGTGGGGAAGAATGTGGAGTCGTTGCGACAGTACCGCGAGATCCACGAGGGCCAGATCGGCGGGCTCAAATCCGAATTGGACATTGCTAAACAACGGATTGATGACCTGATTCCCGAAGCCGCAGTGCCGAAAGAATTGAGACCTGAATTTCAGGAACTGAAAGAGGACATTCAGCGACTGGGCGGGACGAAGAAAATTCGGGAGATGCTCGCGGCAGCAGAAGATACCAATCGTCAGGCATTCGTGCAAAATCGGCGTGTGTTGATCACGACGGCTGCGCGGGTTCTGACGGATCCGTTATTCAGGCGAGTCCGGTTCGATGTCTTGATCGTCGATGAAGCGCCGCGTGTCCCAAGTGCGTTCCTCATTGCCGCAGCAGGACTGGTGCGAGAGCGGATTGTTCTGAGCGGTGATTTCCGGGAGATTCGTTCAGATGGACCCTGGTCACTTGCGCGCGACCTGCTGCTGCCCGGGGATGTCCCCATCCCGGCGGCGTCGTAAACGGAGAGTACGGAATACTTGGGGCCGTCTGGGTTCGCCTTGACGGGTCGCAGTCGATGGGCGATAATCCGCGCTCTCTCGATCCCTTCCTTGCCGAAGTGGCGGAACTGGCAGACACACTAGATTCAGGGTCTAGCGCCCGCTAAGGGTGTCCGGGTTCAAATCCCGGCGACACTGCTACACTCCGGGCACTCTCTCAGTAGATCAAAGGCTTGCAGGAACAACAGCTTAGGCAGGCTTCTCCGTGCTACACCACGGAGGGCTTCAGGTGCTACATCGGCGACGCGATTCACGCTCGTTCTACGCTCGCCTAATCATCCCCGCAACTCTCCGCACTCTCTTCGACGGCAGGCGTGAAATTCTGAATCGCTAGGCACTCCACGCAAGACCGTGGCATCGTTGCGAGAGTCGGCCTGGTCTGGAACATGGGCCGCGTTGTTCCTCCGTCTGCATCAACTCAAGCACACCATGACGCAAGACGAACTTCGTAGTCTCATCTCTCGCTACGTTGCTGAACGACTCAGCGAATGGGAAGACGCTTGGTACTTGTCACCAGACGGGGAGAAGCCACCAGCATGCGAGACGGAAGGGAACGACTGGCAGGAGTACCTTGCGCTATTCAGCACGAGCGCCGTTGAGGATCATGCGAAAGCCCTGAGCGTGAACGATCTGTCATCTATCGGGTCAACTCTACAAGACTTCCTCCAGCGCTACAGGCTCGAACGCGTAGAACAAGACAAGCGCATGACCGCATGGTTGTCGAGGGAGTTGATAAAGGCGGAACAAAGGATTGCGCGAGAGGTGGCCGAGAGGGTACGCGGAAACTTCGCGGATGGACCGTCACCGGCAGTGCCCTACGTTCCCTTTGAGCCGGTAAGGAAGGAACAGCCGCCTGCCGTAATCGCTGCTGGCCCTCTGCTTTCCGTTCTCGTGAAGGACTACTTGGCCCACTACGAACACCGCTCGAAGGGAACCTTGACGCAGAAGCAGACCGTCCTTAACCGCTTCATTGAACTGATCGGCGACAAGCCAGCATCGAGCTACGTCAAGAAGGACTGCATCAGATATCGAGAGATGTTGCGCAAGGTCCCGGCGAACGCTTCTAAGCGCTTTCGTGTGTACCTATGCCTGAGGTTATCGAACGCGCAAAAGGGTCTGCCGGAATCCGACATGCTCTCGAAGGTGACGGTTAACGGAGACTTGACGCACCTTGGGCACATGTTCTCGTGGCTCATCAACGAGGAACACCACGCAGGGCCGAACCCCGCTGAGAATCTCTGAGCAATATAGGACACTTCGTGGGGGTGCTTTGGCCTAACAACCAAGCCCATCACAGTGCTTGTTCAGACTGATAACGTAGTATTTGACGATCTGTGCCTCCTCTAGAGTCAAAGGTTCGTCAAGTGATGCAGGCGACAGGATGGTCTCAGATGCACGGATGAACTCCTGTATTTCCTTTCTGAAGGGTGCCATGTGGAAGTGCCCTTTCTACGGGTGAGGGCATTGGGAGGCGAGTGCTAATCGGGCAGACAATGAGAGCGGAGGGTTTAGGAAGGGAGTGGACAAACCAGCATGTGCCTTGGGCTTGATAATAACAAGGGGTTTGCCTAGTGCCGCAGACTTTATTACTGCCACCTAGCAGGGAGAGCGGGAAGGTGAAGAAGGGTGAAGCGGTTGAGAACGGAATCGGGATAGTCCTAGTTCCTTACCTATATATACCAAAAAACCAGGACAATCCTTCTACCGTCTCAATCAAGAACCTAAAGGCTCAACTCCGGTTGAAGTCTTTGAAGTTCAATAAGAATACCTTCACCACGGCTCTCGACGCCTATCTCTCAAAGCATCCTGAATGGAGTCGAGAGGGTAGGAGCCTTGTGTATCGGAGGGAGGTCGTAGCAGCCGCGTAGAGTATCAGCCTTAGTGTCAGCCTTAGACCCTGGTGGATCGTCACATAGGTCTGCCAGGGTACGAGGCGGCCAGAAGACTCCTCCTCTGACCGCCCCGCCTTTACACCTACTGTAATCCCAAAGCAGACATGATGGTACTCACCACCTGCAATGGACAAAAGCCAAGAAGTTCTTCAAGTGGACACATGATCTTACCTCCATGGTACGAAAGGTTGCCTGAGTTAGGGTCTGATGCTTTAGCGAATCGGAAAGACGGGTATCAAATGCGAAGTACTCGGATAGAGATGAAGAGGTCAGTGGGATAGTAGATAGGCAGTGAGAACTGATCGGCATGCACACGCTGAGAAGCATCCTGTGCGGAACTCAGGACGTTCGCGGATACATCAGGGTGACCGACATTCGGCAAGGGAGCATGAACCTTTGCGACTCCATCGACTCCGACCGTCGTGAAGGTGTCGCAGAATTGGCGGTCCGGTTGTTCTGCGGACATAGGACACTGGTCAGCCACTTTCGGGAAGAACGGAACCAAACAGGCATGGGCATTGAGCGTAGCGAAGAAGAACGTAGCGAGGATCGTGGCAATCATCAATCGCATGAGATGATGATAATCTTCAGAGAACTGGTCAGTCAATAGGAGACAGGCACTGCGCAGGTCTAACAGGCCATGGCGGATCATCTCAAAGTCTGCCAGGGTCAGCCCCGACCGAGCTAGCCAGCCGGTCAACCTCCCTCTCAGCCAGCCAGCTAGTCAACTTCACAAATAACCCGTGACAGACCGTGTCACAGATAGGAGCTACCACCATGCCAAAACTCGTAGATAGTTCTCCAGTGTAGCCGTCCTCACAGGGTTTCCCGTCGCCTTCGAGGTCTATTGTTCCAACTCATTTTCTCAGCCCGATTCTTAATATGCTTTAGTTGTTTAATTAGATTATCAGCCCAGGCGCAGACTTCAATAGTAGATTTGCAATCCGGCGATAGGTAAATCTCCCCGTGGCCATTTCCCCCATATTTCATGGCCGCAATATGCGCTGTGATTTGCCATTGGCCTTTCATCGGATAACTCTTCTCTGTCAGCAAGGAAAGTCTCATGGCGTCTTCTCCTTTATTTCGGAACTTCCACCCGGTATGCCCCGAAATTGGACACAGGTCGGTTCACTATGCCGGAGCTTCCACTTGTTCAGCGTCACTCGGGTCGATCCAGGCTTTCTGAACGACTCTGAAATCTACAATTGTCAGCTCGCATCCATGCCAGCCGGTCCGCCAGAAGTCTGGCTGCGCCCAATTCGTATGCGTCATGTTCAGCTCAAACCAAAGTTGGACGTGAGGTGTTGTCGCAGCAAATACACGGAGCAGTTCCGCGTATGTTTCATCGCCAACGACAATAAACACGTTGAAAGCTATAGAATCGTCCGTCACCTCTAACTTACAAGTTCCTGGGGACTCGCAAGGAGTCTTACCAATCCGAATGTCGGAAAGGACTTGTAGACCCATCAGTGCTTGTGCACCGTCCGAGACAAAGCCATAAGAGTGAGTTTCGGTATTGTGCCCGCTCAAGGATGAAACAGAAACAATGTGTGTCCAATCCCAAACGCGGATAGAAAGGTGCTGCTTTTCTCCGTCTGTTTCCCATTGTAGGTGATCAGTATTTAGCTTCATCGCAGAAATATGCTCAGAGTATGGCGAGAGGTGTGTCGAATCGACCAGCAGGGTATGCGGGAAGAACAAGGCGAGTCAAGCCATGCCGACGCCATCAAAGCGTACCTGCATAAGCACAAATGCCGACCTATAATCCCGCTACACTGGAGACCACTCGTCATGCTACACTCCTCCCTTCGCGGAGAAGCTGCCCACATACAAGCCGAAGTGGCGGAACTGGCAGACGCGCACGGCTCAGGACCGTGTGGACGAAAGTCCTTCCGGGTTCAACTCCCGGCTTCGGCACCAGCAATACTACTTAGCCTTACATTGCCGATAGTTGGCCCTCTCCTCTCCCTGTCGTAGTGCTGGCTTGGTGGCACGATGCTTGACGAGAATGGATAGAAGGAATACGTTTGCGCCCCAATGGTGGTTGAAATCTCTGTCGGTACTGCACTCTCTCTGTTGCGAACGGTCCACAGGATTGGAGAAGGAGTCCTACCGTTCTTTTTTCATAAAAGGCTTGAGGTGATCGCCTACTCCTATGGCCGCTTGAAGGATGATCAGGGAGTCGATGACAACCACGCGCTACTTGTCGGTCTGAAGTTCGTCAACTCTTCGCAGAAGCCTCTCCTCGTCACAGACGTTCAAGCATCCCTCGATGGCAAGGCGCTGGAGAACATGGGAACATCGGCCAGAAAACGCGGCATACGTACCAGCAGAGGTTGGCGCATCTTGGACCAGCCGCGCGAGCAACTTGCTTCGTTCCCGTTCCAGGTTGCAGCGACGGATGTCGTAGATAATAGATTCGTTTGCTTCCGAATACCTGATCTCACCGAACGTAGTTCTTCGACAGTCCAAGTAAAGATTGAGGCGAGTTTTGCGCTGCACATCGGAGCGTCGGCTTTACTTGAGTTCAAGCCAGAGCCCGTCCTGCCGAATAAGTAGGTCGGTGCCGCAATTGATCAGTCTGCGCGGCTCGATGCATGCAGGAGCGGGAAGGCGGAGACATGTGGCTGGAGGGTAATGGATCGCATACCGGGTACGGGGGAAATCAGCGAACGGCGTACCGCGTATACCCTGAGAGATTTTTCCTCCAAAAATTTCGACCCCGGTCTACCTTCGCATTGGTGCCTGGATTCACCCCCCCTTGACTTGGACATGGCGCATTGTAGAGTGTGGCAAGCATTACTCGCGAGGAGGAAGCCACACAATGAACCTTGAACTGACAAAAGATGAACTTCGCGCCCTTGATCTCGCGTTGCAAAGTCTCCTCAAGCAGCAAGAACAAGTTCAGAGAGTGCACACTACCTATCGGGAGGATGTTGTCTTGATTGGTGGGGTAGCTGGTAAGGTCAGAGATCTATACGTCAAAGAGAAGAAGGGCCTTTGAACGCTGGCGGATCGAGGTACCCCCCGGCACGAATCAGAGGCTTGACTTGGACATGGTGAATTGGACATGGTAGGAAGCCTCAACAACATGAGAAACCGCGCCATTGGCCGCATGACAGGCATACAGGGCACATTCCCGGCTTCGGCACCAAGATTCGTAACTGACTGATAAGCATAGAGAGAGGTGGGCCAACCCTCTGATTTGCTCACATTCTGCAAACCCAACTAAACAATGAACAATGATTGATCGACCCAACTAACTTGTTCTAGTTCTGGCGGCCATACTCACACACTATCTCGGCTTTCATCCAACCTCTCCGCTGAAATCCGCCGTTGATTCAGTGAAGGTTGTCCGGTACACATCAGCCCTGGCCGCCCACGGTGTTCGGGCACCTTCCGTGCTGTCAGCCAGGTAGCGATCCCGCAGTCCGCGAGAGGGTGCCATGGCGACGATCATTCGGCACTCCGACGATTCCTCGGCGCGAGGTCGTCGGCAGCGCAACAGTGTTGCGTGCGTTATCCCCGCCGCGTGGCCGAACTGTCCATTTGTTGTCCATCACTTCTGTGACGGAGTCGAACGACGATGAGTTGGAACGTGGTATGCCGCCTATGCCGAAGTCATGAGAATGGTTGTGAAAAAGATGCTTTTCCCCGAGATCCAGCTTGGTCGAATGACACTGAAAAGCTCGCACCCCATGGTACCCCTGGCCAGAAGGTGCGCCATCGGCTCTATTCCGAATGAACTGATCGTCGGTGTTACGGGCTGCGCGCCGAAATGGGCCTCGTAAAACGCAGCGCTGAAGCAGCAACGCCGCTACACTGAGTTATGCGTATTCTAGTGGAGGCATTCATGTATTCCGCTCACCCGTACAAAGTGTCTCGCGTGTGGTTGATAGCGCTGGGCCCGACCATCGCGTTGCTGCTGACACTGACAGGCTGTGACAGCAAGCATGCCAGTGGTGGTGGCCAGCCGCCACCGCCAGAAGTCGCCGTGGCGCAGGTGCTCTCCAAGTCGGTTCAACAATGGGACGAATTCACTGGCCACGTCAGCGCCATTGACACGGTCGAATTGCGACCACGCGCCAGCGGCTACGTGCAGCGGGTTGCCTACAAGGAAGGCCAGGAAGTGAAACAGGGCGATCTGATGTTCCAGATCGACCCACGTCCCTACCGCGCCGCGTTGGACAACGCCCAGGCACAGCTGGCACGCGCGCGCGTGGCGAAGCAGCTAGAGATACTACGCAACAAGCGCGCCCAGTCACTGATCGACGATAATGCGATCTCGCACGAGGAGCTCGACTTGCGTCGTGCCGCGCAGGCGCAGAGCACGGCCGATGTCCAGGCCGCCGAGGCCGCAGTGGCCACCGCCAAGCTCAACCTGTCCTTCACCGAGGTGCGCACACCGGTCTCAGGACGGGCGAGCCGAGCCCTCGCCACGGTCGGCAATCTGGCTACAGCTGACGAAACCCTGCTGACGACGGTAGTGTCGCAAGATCCGATCTACGTGTATTTTGACGCCGACGAGAACAGTTACTTGCGCTACAAGGAACAGGAGCGCAGGAGCGAGCGCACAGCCCAGGACAACGCCGTGCACGTCGGCCTCGCCAACGAGAACGGCTATCCGCATACCGGCACGGTCGACTTCCTCGACAATCAGGTGAATCCCACCATCGGAACCGTGCGCGCCCGCGCCGTGCTGCCCAATGCAGACCGCATCTTTACCCCCGGCCTCTACGCGCGCGTGCAGTTCGTCAGCAGCCAAAAGGCCAAAGTCCTCTTGATCGACGATAAGGCCGTTCTAACCGACCAGGACCGCAAATACGTCTATGCGGTAGACAAGGACGGCAAGGCACAACGCAAGGACATCGTGCTTGGCCGCATGGTCGAGGGATTGCGCGTGGTCCAGTCCGGCCTCGCCTCGGACGACAGGATTGTCGTGGTCGGCCTGCAGAAAATCTTTTACCCCGGCATGCCGGTCATGCCCGCCGAGGTTCCGATGGGCGAGCCGCCGGCACCGACTGCGCCTGCAGCCATGGCCGAGAAATAGGGAGACGCGGCCGTGGACTTTTCTAAGTTTTTCATCGATCGGCCGATCTTCGCCGCTGTGCTGTCGATCGTGATCTTTGCCGCCGGCTTGATCGCGATCCCAATCCTCCCGATCAGCGAGTACCCGGAAGTGGTCCCACCCGCGGTCATCGTACGCGCGACCTATCCAGGTGCCAACCCCAAGGTGATTGCCGAAACCGTGTCGACGCCGCTGGAAGAACAGATCAACGGCGTCGAGAACATGATGTATATGAAGTCGGTCGCGGGTTCCGATGGCGTGTTGCAGATGACGATCACGTTCCGTCCCGGTACCGATCCCGACGCCGCCCAGGTGCAGGTACAGAATCGCGTCAGCCAGGCGCTGTCGCGGCTGCCGTCGGAGGTAGTCAGCCTAGGCGTGACGACGCAGAAGCAGTCACCGACCTTTCTTGTGATGGTCCAGCTACTCTCACCGGACGGGAAATATGATGCGCTCTACCTGCGCAACTACGCCAATATCAAGGTCAAGGATGAACTGGCTCGATTGCCTGGCGTCGGCCAGGTGCAGATTTTCGGCAGTGGCGATTATGCGATGCGCATTTGGCTTAACCCGGACAAGATTGCGTCGCGCGGGATGACCGCCGGCGACGTCGTACGCGCCGTGCGGGAGCAAAACATCCAAGTCTCGGCCGGACAACTTGGCGCAGAGCCGATCGCGAAAGGCACCGACTTCCTCATTTCAATCAATGCCCAAGGCCGCCTGCGTACGGCCACGGAGTTCGGCGACGTTGTGCTGAAGACCGGGACCAACGGCGAGATCGTACGCCTATCCGACGTAGCACGCATCGAACTCGGCGCCAACGACTATACCTTGCGTGGACAGCTCGACAACCAGGATGCGCCGCCGATCGGCATCTTCCAAGCTCCCGGCGCGAACGCGCTTACCGTCCGTGATGCGGTGATCGCCAAAATGGAGGAACTGAAGACGCGTTTTCCGCCCGGCCTCACCTACCGCTCGGACTACGACACCACGGTCTTCGTGCGCGATTCCATCCACGCCGTCGTACAGACACTCCTGGAAGCGATCCTGCTTGTCGTGCTCGTCGTGATCCTGTTCCTGCAGACCTGGCGCGCGTCGATCATTCCGTTGATCGCCGTTCCGGTCTCGGTGGTTGGAACCTTCGCCGCGCTGTACGTACTCGGGTTCTCGATCAACACACTGACCCTGTTCGGCCTCGTCCTCGCGATCGGGATCGTTGTGGATGACGCGATCGTGGTGGTTGAAAACGTCGAACGCAACATCGAAGAGGGACGTACTCCGCTCCAGGCGGCGCACCAAGCAATGCAGGAAGTCTCAGGGCCGATCGTTGCGATCGCGCTCGTGCTGTGTGCCGTGTTCGTGCCGATGGCGTTTCTGACCGGCGTCACCGGCCAGTTTTACAAGCAGTTCGCCGTGACGATCGCCATCTCGACGGTGATCTCGGCGATCAATTCGCTGACCCTGTCGCCGGCGTTGGCCGCGAAACTGCTTAAAAGCCATGGCACACCGAAGGATGCCCTTTCCCGATGGATCGAGCGTCTGTTTGGTTGGGTGTTCCGACCGTTCAACCGTTTTTTCAAGGCAAGCTCCGACCACTATCAGGGCACCGTCTCGCGCACTTTGAAACATCGCGGTGCCATGTTCGCCGTCTATGCATTGCTGCTGCTCGGAACCGGTCTGATGTTCCAAGCGGTGCCACGCGGCTTTATCCCGACCCAAGACAAGCTGTTCCTGATGGCTGGCGTGAAACTACCGGAGGGCGCCTCACTCGAACGCACGGATGCGGTACTGCGTCAGGTCGTAGCGATCAGCAAGAGCGTCGACGGCATCGCCCACGTCGTGGCAATGACGGGTCTGAATCCGCTGCAATTCACGAACACGCCGAATTACGGCATCGCCTTCCTCATCTTGAAGCCATTCGACGAGCGCCACCGCAGCGCGAAGGAAATCAGCGAGGAGATGAATCAAAAGATTGCCGGGGTCAAGGAAGGTATGACCTTCGTTCTAATGCCACCACCGATTCTCGGACTTGGCAACGGCGCAGGCTACGCGTTATTCGTCGAAGACCGCGCCGGTCTCGGATTCGGCGCGCTGCAAAATGCCGTCAGCGGCCTGCAAGGCGCGGTCATGCAGACGCCGGGCATGGGATTCCCGATCTCCGGCTATCAGGCCAACGTGCCACAGCTCGACGCCGAGGTGGACCGCGTCAAGACCAAGACGCAGGGCATCGCGCTGACGGAGCTCTTCAACACGTTGCAGGTATACCTGGGCTCAGCCTACGTCAACGACTTCAACCTGTTTGGCCGTACCTGGCGCGTATACGCACAAGCCGACGGCGACTTCCGCGGCAGGGTCGAGGACATCGCTAATCTAAAAACGCGCAACAACCGTGGCGAGATGGTACCGATCGGCTCAATGGTGAAATTGAGCCAAACCTACGGACCCGATC
>DAISKX010000016.1:0-16540 GCA_036820725.1 Nitrospiraceae bacterium | reverse complement strand
GTGCGGTCTTTAAGCGCGCCTACCACCCGTCGAAGAGCGGATCCTGACCCGCGGTCGGTTACGCCACGAATCTGTCCTTGAACAGCACGTGACTTTCGACGGCTCTCCTGAGGACGCTTAAGAGGTTCTCCTTCGTCACCGGTTTGAGCAAGTAGTCCTTCACGCCCACCTTCATCATCGCAATCGCCAGGTCGACGTCGGGAAATCCGGTCAAGACGATGACCGGGATGGAAGGATACTGTGTCCGGAAGTGTCGGATCGCATCTGCCCCGTCGATCCTCGGCATGCGGATGTCGCAAATAATCGCGTCGACCATGAGAGCATTGTCGCCACTGTTCAGCGCCGTGATTGCTTCCTGGCCGTCGCCGGCTTCAATCACATGGTAGCCGGCTTGTGAGAGGCAAATGCGGAGCGTTTTTCGAATCGACGCTTCGTCATCGACGACCAAAACCCGACCGTGCTCCTTCATGGCTGGATAGCGGGCCTCAGGTGTCATGGGTGTCCTCTTCGCTAGAGCGAAGCCAGGGGAAAGCGGATGTGAAAAGCAGTCCCCTCACCTTCCTCACTCTCGGCCCAGATCGTTCCCCCGTACTTCGTCACAATTCTATAGACGATACTCAAGCCGAGGCCGGTTCCCTTTCCTGGATCTTTGGTGGTAAAGAAGGGGTCAAAAATTCTGCTGAGGACTGACTTGGGAATACCGGATCCGGTGTCACGAATCGTGATCACCAGATCCTCCGCTTCACAGAGGGTGGAAAGGATGAGATGGCCTTTCCCGTTCATCGCTTGAACGGCATTGCTGATCAGGTTCACGAAGACCTGATCCAGTTCGGCCTTGCGGGCCCGAATAATCGTCCGGCCGATGAAATCGGTGGTGACCTCGACATAGCCGAAATGCGGTCCGCGACGGACCATCTTGACCGCTTCCATCAATCGGTCTGAGACGTCGATCTCGGATTGGCCGTCGCGTCCGACAGAACGGGCATAGCTGGCGAAATCGCGCACGACGAAGGACACATGGCGGGCATACTCCACGATGTCGGCCGCAAATTGACGGATCTGCTCGGGGTCCTCCTCTTCCTGAATCAGCTCGGCCATGCTCAGAATGGCCTGCGCGGGATTGTTGATCTCGTGTGCCATGCCGGACACCATCGTGCCGAGACTCGCCAGTTTCTCCGTTTGAATCAACTGATCTTGAAGTTGTTTCTCCTCCGTGATATCCCACAGCACCATGCCGACCCGGTACCGGGGATCGTGCTGCACGGACACCGGAAAGAACCGGTAGCGAAAGACGCGCTTCCCGTCTTCGAATTCCTGATCGAGCGAGCGGCTCTTGCCGGATGCCTGCAGGTCGTGGAATTCGCGCATGAGCCGATCCCTGAAGGGCTCAGTAACGGGCAGACAGTCGAAGAGAGACTTCCCGATGAGCGGCCCTCCATTCGCACCGAAGAAGGTATGGGCGAGCTCGTTTCCATATTGCACGACATAGCGCGTTCCGCAGAGCAGAATGGCGCCGGGCAGGCTGGCCAGTATACGCCCGGTTTCCTCATGCGCGAGACGCAACGACTGGTCGGCGGTCTCACGATCGATAAACTGTCCGATCTTCATCCCGATGTCGGTCAGCGTATGAACGAGACGGGTATCCGGCGTGCGGTTGTTGCGGCTGAACAGTTCGATGACGCCATGGATATGGTCTCCGCTTCGAATCGGAAAGGCAGCGGCGCCATGGAGTCCGATGCGGGCAGCCGTGGGACTCCGGGTGAATCCTTGGTCCCCGGCCGCATCCCACATCCAGACCGGTTCTCGCGTTGCCCACGTACGCCCCGGGAGATCGATACCCGACGGAAAGGTGGCAGTCCGGCAGATCGCAAGGAATTCTTCTTCCGGTGCCCAGGGTTTATGCCAGGCAGCCTCACAACGGAGGACCTGGTTCAGCTCGTCTACCCGCCAGTAGATCGCCAGATCCCATTGCCACAGTTCGCATGTGGCTTTGAGAAGATGGGGGACGGCGTCGTGCAGGGTGCGTGCTTCGGTCAGAATGTGGCTGACGGCCAGTTGTGCCTGCTGGAGGCTGTCGATCCGGTGTCGTTCCGAAATGTCTTTAAAGACCACCACGGCGCCTACCAGGTTGTTGTCTTCACGGATCGCGCTGGTCACGTATTCCGCGGGGAAGGTTGTTCCATCCTTTCGCGAAAACATTTCATTCTGAATCTGATGGGTGGCTCCATCTCTGATCGCCGAGTAGAGGAGGGTTGCCTCCTTGGTAGGCACGGCCTCCTCTGCGACCGCGCCGTATAGCATCGTATGCATCGGCCGACCGATCAGTTCTCGATCCTCCCAGCCGAGCATGACTGACGCCGTGGGATTGACGAAGGTCACACGACCTTCGAGATCCAACCCGAAGATGCCTTCGCCGGCGCTCTTCAAGATCAGGCGATTGTGATGACTGAGTCGCGCCACATCCTGTTCGGCCTGCTTCCGTGCCGTGATGTCGCGAATAATTCCGCTGAAGAAGGTCCCTTCCTTGGTGGTCCAACAGGCCAATGACAGCTCGAGAGGGAACTCGGCTCCGTGCTTCGTCAATCCCATCAATTCGACGGTCGTGCCGGTCGAGGGTGGTTGGCCGCCGAGCGCCAAGCGGGCGATGCTCGCCTCGTGAGCCCGTCGAAATCGCTCCGGCATCAACATACTGAACGACTGACCCAACGCTTCGTATTTGGGGTAGGCAAACAATCGCTCTGCCGCCGCATTCCACCAGATGATATGCCCGTTACGGTCCGCCAACACGATGGCATCCGTCGCGGATTCGACCAGCGTGCGAAACCGCTGTTCACTCGCGAGCAGCGCCTGCTCGACATGCTCGGCGCGGATGACCAGGCCCTTGACGGTGACGGCCCGGCGAAGGATCGCTTTCAATTCCTGGCTGTTGTACGGCTTGGTGAGATAGGCGAAGGCACCCTTGACGAGAGAACCGATGGTGTTCTCCTGGCTGGCATGACCCGTCAGGATGATAATGGGCAAACTTGGGTCCAATTCCATCATGACCTTCATCACGGACAGGCCATTGAGATCAGGTAGTTGAACATCCAGAAGCGCGGCGCTATACCGTTCACGTTTCACGCATTGCAGCGCTTCGGTGCCATCGGGGACGCTCTGGACTTGATACCCTTCGTGGATCAACATATCTCCCAGCGACTCACGAATGTCGGGATCGTCGTCGATGATGAGGATGGGCGTTGCCAATCTGGATCTCCTCCATGAAACGGTTCAGTTCAAGCGACCATACCGCAACAGTCGTGCCAGGAGCGAATCAACGAGAGGGCTGAATGGACGCATTGGAACGGCTTGTTATTATGGGAAAGAGCTACTTTGAAAAATGGACTTACGAGGACTGAGAAAGCAGCGGAAGTATCCAAAAATAATGCTGGGATTATCGGATGAGATACACCGCTAGGATGACCGCTATCGCTATTTAGGGTCGGCGTCCCTCGAGCGGAAGGTCAAGCGGCAGCGTGAAGCAGAAGCGGCTGCCGGAGCCAAGCCTGCTTTCGACCCAGATCTCTCCACCATGCAACCGGATCAGACTTTTAGAAATGAATAACCCGAGTTGCGCACCTTGAGATGAGGGGATGGAGGACTCGATCCTCGAAAATTCATTGAACACCTTCGGAATCTCGTGCGGCGCGATGCCGCAACCGGTATCGATGACCCGGATTTCTGCGAAGCCATCCTCTCGCCTGTGAAATTCCACGAAGACTTTACCTCCGTTGGGGGTGAACTTGATCGCATTGCCGACGAGGTTCCAAAGGATTTGCTCGAGTTTGTCCCGGTCGGCACGGACGGCCGATAACCCCTCGCAGGGGAGGACTTGAAGTGTGATAGATTTTTCAGCCGCCAGGGTCTGCACACTTTCGACAATGTCCTTGACGAAGTCGTAGACCGGTAATGATTCGGGCTGGAGCTCAATCTGGCCGACGTCGATGCGAGACCAATCAAGCAGTTGATTGATGATCCGCGTCAACCGCTCAATATTGTGTTTCACTCGCTGGAGATAGTGCTGCTGGCGATCCGACAGTTGACCGGTCAACCCGTCCAACATATTCTCGACAAACCCTTTGATCGAGGTCATCGGGGTCCGCAATTCATGGGAGGCGACCGATACGAACTTGGAGCGCCGGCGATCGTGGTCTTGCAGACGTTCATTCGCCCCCTGGAGTTCCTGTGTCCGGTCGCTGACTCTCCCTTCCAGGCTCTGCGTGAGCAGTTCCAACTCACTGTAGGCTCTGGCGTTATCAATGGCGACTGCCACGTGGCTGGCCACCGTCATGAGGAGGTCCAGGTCTTCCTGGGTGCAAGGTTGTGCGCCACGATCACCGGAGAGATAGCCGAGCGCGCGTTGCTGGCTCCTGAGCGGCACGCTGACGAATGAACGTACATCGACCTGCCGCATCAGCTCGAGTTCCCCCGGATGCATACGATCAGTGACCAGGGCGAGGTCCTGCACCAACAGCGGCTTTCCCTGAATGAGCAGTTGAGCATAGGTACTGTCATCGTCACGGACCGGAATGGCGAGTTGTCGGGCGGCCTGTTCGATTTCCGGAGGGACACCAGCGAGCTGGCCTACGTAGGCAATCCCGCGTTCCCCGTCATAGAGGACGAGGGCCATCCTCACAAAGCCGAGATTATCCATCAAAAGTTGCAGCACGAGGGTTAAGAGGCGGTCACGATCCAGCGTGGACGTGATGGCGGCACTCGTTTGGTTCAGGGTTGTCAGTTGCGTGACCTGACGACGGATAATCTCGAGATTGGCCGAGATGGCCTGATTCCGCTCCTGAATCGATTTGGTCATGAGATTGAAGAGACTGGTCAACTGGCCGACTTCATCACGCGTGGTGGGTAGGACCACGGTGGTTAAGTCTCCTTCACCGACCTTCCTTGCCCCGGCAGCAAGATTCCGCAGGGGAGTGATCACCTTGCGTGCGAGCAATCCCGTGCTCAGGATACCGGCAATGATGATGCCCAGGGTGAGCAACAGAAAATTGCGCAGGATGCGTCCCAGTTCTTGTTGAATCGGAAACTCGGTCAATCCGATTTCGACGACCCCGAAGACTGCCGGCGAAGCCTTTTCGGTCGCCGGCTGCGCTTCCTCTGCCTGCAGGGCGAAAGACTCGAGCGGCACGTTGGCCCGTTTGAGCACAGGCAAGGCGAAGTCATAATACGACTCTTCCGATGGGGACGCGGCGGCGAGAGTGATGTCCTGAAAGGGGATGGGAACCGATGCCGTACCACTGATGCGCAGATGAGTAATAAGGGGTTCAGGTTTGGGGTTCTTCGCGACCGTCTCTGCGATTTCAGTCCGGGGATAGAAGGGCCGGTCCGGCGAACGGGTCAGGTCCAACGCTCCTTCCAACTTACCCTTGCTGCGTGCCGCGAGGACTTGGCCGTCTGCCCCTGAGATTATGACATACACGACTTCATCGACCTCCATCATGCCTGCAATGAACTGGTCCAGGATGGTCCGCTCTTCGATGATGATGCCGTAGCGGACGTTGTGGGCAAGGTTCTTCACCAGGACCGATCCGAGATCTCTCAACCGTTCCGTCATCGTGGTGCGCTTGTTCTGAATGAAATACCAGCTCAAGGCCGAACAGGTCAGGATGATGATCAGGCTGAAGAAGACGACAAACTTAGTCCGCAGACTGATGAAGCGGCCTGGCCAGATCGCTGGGGGGTAAGCGATCCTGCGATGATCGGCTTTATCTTTCATAGGGACTCACAATGCTTAGTAGAGTTCGTCCGCTCGATTCTCCAGCTCTTTGGGAATCTCAATGCCAAGGAACCTGGCTGTTTTCAGATTCAGGCTCAGGTCGATCCGTTCAGGAGACACCGGCTTCACCGGCATGGTGAGACGTCCGTCTAAAATCTTGCGGGCTAATTGCCCGGCTTGACGGCCGATGTCGCTATAATTCACCGATAAGCACAACAAGGCGCCGCTGCGGGCAAACTCCCGTGAGAAGCCGATGACCGGGACATGTTGCTCCAGAGCCGCGTTGAGGATGAACCGCAGCGACTCGTCGGTGAGCACCGTGGAATCCGGCACAAGCCACAGCGCGCCGATGGACCCCAATATGGTGCGAAGTGCGGCAGGAACTTCTCTCTCGTGGGACACGGGGTTCGCGATAAGTTCAATGCTGTCTCGTTTCGTCAGTCGCTGTGCCTCTGTGATCGTCGTCGCAGTTTTCGCCGGATCGTAGAGAGCACCGATGCGTCTCACTTCGGGGAGGGCCGAATGGATGGCGGATAGTTGACGTTCCAACGGGATCTCGAGCAAGACTCCCGTCATGTTGGGCGTGGTCAGGCCATATTTGGTCGGATCGAGCACCATGGAATACACGACGGGAATGTCCACAATCTCGAGTTGAGCGGATTTCGCAGCTTTGAGTCCGACGGCCAGTACGAGGGCGGGATCGGACGCGCGGATCTTCCGGGCAAACTTCCGCCCTTTCTCCAGATCCCCCTGGAGATCATACTCGGTGAGCGTCATATGGGCGGGGAGGGTGGCCTTGAATCCGTTGATCGCTTGATTATAGGCCGCGATGTCCGACGATTTGAGGATCACAACCTCGGTTGCGAAGAGGGCCGACGGCCAGATCAGAGCAAGAAGGCCGACGATCAACGGCATCCAGGCGCAACGAGGCAGCCGGCGATCTTGCCGGCTCGACACATTCTTAGAAGCGCGATGCCCCACAGTTTGGTCCTGCTCTACGCGACTGACGCGCGCGATATCGGTGCCACGGCCCTCGCTAAGAGAAAATCCTCCTGGTCTCGTCGTTGACCGTTCCGAGCACCCGGATCGGATGGCCCTCGTCATCTCGATGGATACGCCCCTTCCAGGCCAACCAATGCAACGAGCCATCAGGCCAGACGACCCGATGGGTCATCTCCATGCCTGCCTGTCCGGCAAGGGCCTGTTGGATCGCGGCCAGCACCGATCCCCGGTCCTCGACATGAATGAGTTCGAGGTAGTCGGCGTATTCTCCGGGAAACGATCCGGATGCGAGGCCGCAGAGTGCTTCCACTCCTGCGGACCAGTACATGCGCCCGCTGCGAATGTCCCAGTCCCAAATGCCGACGTGGGAGGCCGTGAGGGCCATCCGCAATCGTTCCTCGCTCATACGAAGCTGCTCTTCCGTCCTTTTCCGCTCGGTGATATCCGTGGATACGCCGCAGGTGCCGTACACCTGTCCGGTCTGATCGAACAACGGGACTTTGATCGACAGGTAGGTATGCATCCCATCCGCATGGGGAACAAACTCCTCCGTCTCCAGCGGGCGGGCGCTGGTCTGGACGAGGATATCATTGCCCCGGAGGCGATCGGCGGTTTCTTTCGGGAAGAGGTCGTGAGGCGTCTTGTCCCGCACTCCGTCGAGGGTGAGATGAAAGAGCTGTTCAAACCTTGAATTGATCAGTAGATATCTGCCTTGCAAATCCTTTGCGTAGATGACCGCCCTCGAATTGTTGATGATGGAGCTCAGGAGCTGTTCGTTTCGACGCAACGCGTCTTCTGCACGTTTGCGATCGGTCACGCACTGGAGCGATCCTGCCATCCGGACACAACGATCCTGCTCATCCCACGAGGCCTGGCCTCGAGCGCGAAACCAACTATAGTCTCCGGCTTTCGTGAGCAACCGATACTCGATATCGTACGGCACTTTCTGCTCGACGTGGGCTCGCAATGCTGTGAAGACGCGGTCCTTGTCTTCGGGATGTAAGGAAGCAGTCCAACTCTCCAGCACGTCGGCGAATTCGTCCTCTCGATAGCCGAGCATCTCCCTGACACGGGGAGACCACCAGACCGGTGTGCGCGGAGAATTCCACGGCTCGTTGGGAAGAACCCAGCCATCCCAAAATCCGTCGTTGGACCCGTGTACGACATGCTCCAGTCGCTCCTCGCTCGTGCGCAGGGCCTCCTGGACCCGTCTGTACTCCGTGATATCGCGCGAGATGACCAGAAGTTGCCGCGAGGGACTACCGGCACCGACCATCGGTGTGACCTGCACATCCCACCATTTGGGTTGACCGGTCGAGGTGGCGCAGTATCCGATAAACTTCCCGATCTCACCGGCGTTGGCGGCTGCCAGGGCGGTAGAGGCCGCTTGGCGATCGTCACCTTCCCAGAACGATATCCAGGGTCTATTTATGATCGTCGCAGGATCGTGAATCTCCAGTAGGGCCTGGCCGGCCTCGTTCATGTACTGGATGCGCCCCTCGCGATCCAGGACCTTGATACAGTCAGCGCTGCTTTTCAGAATCTGATTCTTGAACTCTTCGCTCTCCCGTAATGCCCCCTCCGCCTCTTTGACAACGGTCACGTCTTCACAGACGATCAGAACGATAGGCATTTCCTTGTCATTGCGGACCGCCTGAGCGGTTTCGCGTACCCAAATCACGGTGCCGTCCTTACGTACCTTGCGCAGTTCCCAGCTCATCGCGACCCCTGGTTGCGCAAGACACGTATTTAGGTTTGAACGGACCGCTTCCCGGTCCAGCGGGTGAAATACGTTCACCACGTTCTGGCCGATCAATTCGTCCGTCCGATAGCCCAACCGTTCGGAACCAAATCGGTTGACGGACAGGACGCTCCCCTGGGCATCCACCATAAAATACATCGACGGATTATCCTCGAAGAGGGCGCGATACCGGGTTTCACTCTGGTGGAGTGCTTCGTCGGCCAGTTTCCGCCCGGTGATGTCGAAGATCACTCCGTCCAACCAACGAAGGCGACCGTCCCCGGAAAAGATGCCTTGCCCGGTCTCATACGCCCAACGGACCTCTCCCGTCGGATGCATCAGGCGGTACTCGACCTCGTATGGCCGTTTTGCAAGAACCGCTTTACCGACAGTCTCCTGCACCAGCAAGCGGTCTTCCGGATGAATCACGCTTGCGTATGATCGGACCAGATTGTCGACAAAATCGGAGGCGGGATATCCGCAGATGTTCACAATGGCCTCGCTGAGAAACTGCATGGTCCAGTCGGCATCGCACAGACATCGATACACGGCTCCCGGAATATTGGCGACCAGGGAGCGAAACCGTTGCTCGGCCTCCTCCAAGGCGGACTCCGCGCGCTTGCGAACGGTGATGTCTTCGGCGAACCCCACGATGCGGTACACCGATCCCAGGTCATCACGGACTGGGAACGCGCGATCCCAGATCCATCGGATCGATCCATCGGGGCGCAGGATCCGATACTGTTGGTCGTAGGCGCCCGAGGTCTGTTTGTTCAAGGCCTCCTCCAGCACCCGCTGACGGTCTTCGGTATGGATGGCCTCCAGCCAAGATTGGGGCGACGCGTACAGGCTTTCGCAGGATCGTCCCCAAATCTCCTCATAAGCCGGGCTGATATAGATTATCCGGGTCTTCGTGGGGTCCGTGATCCAGAATACTTCCTTGATGTGTTCCGCCAATTGACGAAACCGTTCCTGGCTCTCCGCGAGGGCAGACTCGGCGCGCTTGCGGTCCGAAATATCGCGAAACACCACGACCGCACCCACGAGACTGTCGCCTTCTCTGATCGGCGTGCTGACGTACTCCACTGGAAAGGTGGTGCCATCCTTTCTCCAGAATACTTCGTCCGTGACACGGTGCACGCGGCCATCGCGAATGGAGGTGTAAATGGGACAGTCCTCGAGAGGGTAGGGTCTCCCGTCTACCCGGGTGTGGTGCAGGACCCGGTGCATGGACTGTCCGAGCAGTTCGTCTATGCCATAGCCGAGCAATGTCGACGCGGCTGTGTTGACGAAGGTGGTATGGCCAAGCCGGTCCAGTCCGTAAATGCCTTCCCCCGCCTGCGTCAGGATCAAGGCATGTTGCCTGCGTAGGCGATCCAGCGCGTCTTCGGAGTGCCGCCGTTCGGTGATGTCGCGGATAATGCCGCTGTAAAACGATCGGCCGTGCGACTTCCACATGGCGAGCGACAGCTCCAACGGAAATTCGCTGCCATCCTTTCGCAATCCATCCACGGCGATCAGATGCCCGATGATTTTGGACTCGCCGGTCGTTTGAACGCGGCGAAACCCTTGTTCGTGCGCCTCCCGATATCGGACCGGCATCAGCATGGTGAGGGGGCGCCCCTGCACTTCTTTCTCTGTGTACCCGAAGAGACTGTTGGCTGCTTTGTTCCAGGAAATGATCTCGCCCCGTTCATCCGCCAGCACGATGGCATCCGTGGCCGATTCCACGAGCGAACGGAACCGTTCTTCGCTCTCATTGAGGGCAGATTCGGCATATTGGACCTGCGCAGCCAATTCTTGCACGCCGACGGCGCGCCGGAGAATTGCACGGAGTTCGTCCCGGTTGTAAGGTTTGGTGAGATAGGCAAATGCGCCCTGCGTCAACGACCCGATCGTGCGTTCCGTTGCCGTATAGGCCGTCAGGATGATGACCGGCAAGCTGGGATGCAATTCGAGGAGCGTATGAAGAACGGCAGACCCGTCCCCATCGGGTAATCCTAGATCCAACAAAACGGCATTGTATTGGTGCCGGCGCGCGAGCGAAATGGCTTCCGCGCAGGTCCGTGCGATGCCCACCTGGTAGCCGTCGTGGTCGAGCAGATCTTGCAGACCGAGCACGATATCAGGATCGTCATCGACGACCAGCACGGTGTGTTCCATTGTTGCCTGAGTCATGGCGAACCTCCGTCTTCAAGAAGTTCTGAATTCTGAGTATCGAGTCTTGAGTTTGAATTCGAAGAGATCGAACTTCGACGAGTTGTCAGGATGATACTGTTGAGAATTAATAGCAGTTCTTCGCATTCCTTGCCCAGCGAAATGGACTTAGAATGATGACCAGTCTTAACTTTCTGGATTAACCTCAGCCGGTAATGCGCTTCTCGCACTTCTCGCGCGGCGATTCCCAACTTAGCTATGAAGTCCTTCCTGCTTTGCCCTCCAAGCGCCTCTTCCACGTTCGCGCCGATGGATGTGCCAGACCGTAAAAGTTGTCTCGACAATAGGGCATCGTCTTTCCCGGACAGATGGGTGCGGCAATACAGCACGATGCGCACGGCGAATGAGAACCTCTTTTCTTGAATCAGGCTTTTACTCATTCCAGTTGTCTCCTGTGGATATGACCTTCCACTGCTTCTTTCTTCTCCGATTCACAACTCATAACTCATAATTCAGAACTCTTCTTCGATTCTCCCCTCATCCCTGCCTTCTCCCCTCACCCTTGCCCTCCCCACCCTGGGGAGAGGATGAGAGGGACAACTCAGAACTATCTTTAACGGTCTGCGCCCAGCATCGGATGACCATGCCGTCGCAAGCGCCCACGGGAATGGTCATCTTGGCTCATTGGGCTTCGACGCGACGAACCGGTCTCGGCACGTAAAGCACTTGAGAGAATGGTGCAGTGGGGCCAATCGCGTAAATATGGGGTTGATCGGGTTACATCTGGGCAAGTCGATGCGAGTGGATGGTCGGATTGAGGACCGGGTCTTCATGGATTCTATCGCCTCGCATGTTCCGTCTGCAGAATGGTGGTAAAGATCACCGCCTAGGCTGGAGGATCACATCGCAAAAATTATGCTTATGATTGCCTGAAAATGCGTAGGGGGACTGCTAGACTTCCATGAGGAAATCCAGCAAGTTACGTAAACGCAGTGAGGGAAAATGAAAAGTTACCGTTAGGCCGGTATCCGGGTAGATACACTCTGTATTCCATCAGATACACGGGTGGGTGATTTTCCGTTGAGTCGCGGCCGACCTGGCCTGAGGGCACCGAGTCGTGGCGCAAAGGGGTGACCGTTCTGCAATTCCAAAATTTTCAGATAGTCTTCCAATGCCGTGGTGATCATCCCGGCCATGGTCGAGCCTGGTGTCCAGTACGCAGCATCCCGCATCCGTTCAAGAGTGTCTTCTGGTAGGCTGACCGTCATACGCTGACGCTTACAGGATCTCAAGAAGACGAGCCGTCTCATCGCATGTCTCCTTCCGTTTGTAACCGTACACCAATAAAAAAGATCACGCGCAGTCAGTTCAATTACGCGGCCACCCGTCTTCGACTGTGAGTCGATGTGGGGGCATGGTCAGGATGCTGCGGATCGGCCTTCGGAGGATCATGCTCCTCGGTATGAGGTTCCTTTTCCATCAGGGCTGCGGCAGCAAGAAACCAGACCATTCCGACCATTCCAATGAGAAGTCCCCAGATCACGAGTTCCATATATGCCTCCTTTACTCCCTGATAGAATCTCCCTCAATCAGAGTGCGAGGCTATCTCCTTGAACGTGTGGTGCAGCAACTGTTGTGCCATCGAGCAAGGGCGGAAGATTTGCGAGACCGATGATAGAAGGTCTGAGTTTTTAGGCAAAACAAGTGGAGCGATCATTGGAAGAGCTGAGAGTTCGGAGAGGTGGTGTATCGAAATAGATTCTAGTCGTATCCAATTGGATAACGAGATCGACGCACTAACTCGGCAGATGAACCCCTGACTGCTTCAACAGGTGGTCGAGGATTTTGTGGAACGTGTCCTTGTCTTGATCGTGTTCGATCAGTTCAACCAAGCAGGAAATGGCGTCGTACCACAATCCGGAGTCGGCATACCGATAAATCGCATCACGCTCACACGCTCCCCAGGAACATGGCATATCAAGGGTGCAGGCTTCATCAAAGGGAATCCGTTCGATCGTTCCGCCTGCGACAATGTCTTGTGAAGGTGTGTTCGGATTTCGAATCAGTGTGACAAACCACCGGTATGGCTCCTGCTCCTTGAGGTCCACTCCGTAATCCCGAAGCCGCACACAATGGATCCCGGCCCGAACCGGCGTGGGAAGTGATTGCTCCAGGATTGGACGAATCCCGCGAGAGTCCACCAACGTGAACATGACCGGTTTGGAGGTCTGTTGAGAAAGGTACCAGCAGAGTGAAGGATCGTTCTTGATCGTAAAGCCGACATGATCCGGCACCAATGCGATCAGAGCTGGACCAGCGGTCTCAGCTCCACGGGTTTGTCCTCCGATACGGGCGCGAGGTGAATCTTGTTTCCTTGGTTTGTACAGGGGCATGGGCAGGTCAGCAGCGGCGACCAGAGTTTCAGCATGACTTTTCATGAATGTGAGCGGCGACCAGATCAAGGTCGGCAGTGCTGTGGTACAAATAATGGCAAGAGCACAGAGCAGTATGAGCTTAGTGTTCAACATCACGCGTGGATCAGGTCCTCTGGAATCCGGTCAACGGCTGAACGCATGTGATTGTGCGAGATCCCACTCCGCTACTTCATGCAGCCCGACTTGCTTGAGCAAGGCCGCCCGCTGTTTGCGTAGCCCCATATCTGCAGGATTGGACTCAATCAGATCACATAAACAGGCCATCGCATCATACCAGAATCCCTTCGCGGCACTTGCCAGTATGGCCTCGCGACTGCATGCAGTTGTCGCATCCAGGACCAGACATTCGCTGAACTCACATCGTTCGATGATTCCGCCGGTGACGATGTCACGTGATGGAGACTCTTTATCTTTAATGATCGAGATATACCATCGGTATTGGACGTTGGGTTGAAGTGCGAAGCCGACGTTCCCGAGCTTGATGACATGAACGCCGGCCTGATTAGGAGGCGTGATGGATTGTTCGATCAGTGCGCGGACGGAACGTTCGTCGATGAGCGTGAATCTGATCGGCAAGGTCGTGTGCTTGGAAAGAAACCAATTGAGCTCCGGATGTTGCCGCACGGTGATCCCCACATGATCAGGAACCAGGGCAGCTACGACCGGATCGTTTCCATCGTTACCTCGGAGTGTTCCTCCCAGGCGAGCCCGGGGCGTGACATTTTGTGGCGCATTATAAATGGGCATCTGAGAGGCATCGTCGGTCACTGCCTCACTTGTCGCCACGAGCAAACCGGCGAGAAGGATTGTACCTGCTATTTTGCAAAGGATCAGGCGATGCATTAGGGTTTTCATACGACTCTCTAATCCGTTAGAAATTACAACCAATTATTCAACAGCAGAAATGCCGACCAGAAAGCCGGATGTTCATACACTCTCTCCGAGAGCAACTTGAGCTGTGCAAGCTGCAATGCACGTGCCTTAGAAACCGATTTGTCATGCAATTGACGATAAAATTCGGAGACCAATTCCGCTGACGCTTCGTCATTGATGTACCACAGGGTCGCAAGCGCGCTGCGCGCCCCTGCCTTTACTGCAATGCCCGCCAGCCCCAGGGCAGCCCGGTCATCCCCCGCGCCGGTCTGACAGGCGCTGAGAGTCAACAATTCCAGAGGGTCCTGACGAAATCGAAATAAACCCACGAGTTGTTCCAAGTCGGTCACGGTCAGCTTATCGTCGAACGTCAGGAGAAATGATTGCTTTACCTCCGTGGCAAATTGGCCATGCGTCGCGATATGCAGAATACTGTATCTGCCATCCTTGAGCTCTCCTTCGAGGCGGGAGGCGACAAACTCTTTGTCGAGAAGTTGCCCACCTTTGAATAGAGAACGGATGTGACTGATCTCTTCGGCCACATAGGGAAGAGCAGGAAAACCTTGTACCGCTTTCGTTAAGCCGCTGGAAAGGAGCGTGACTGTGGCGCGATTGATGGGTTGAGGATCCGTTAGGTCAAGGCCGGGACTGGTGGCCACGGCGAAGCGAGAGATCAAGAATTGCGTCCCGTCATGCAGCGCCGACATGGGAATGGTGCGGAGCGGCCCGTCAGGAACGACGACGAGGGTGTCCACGTTGAGCCTGCGGAGCTCCTCTTCGAGGGGACGGATCAGCCAGTCGTACAATTGTTGAGCGTGCGGGAGATATTCACGGGTGGTCCGCTTCTCAAGCATCAGCCGGAAGGAACGCACCTCGGTTGTGAGTGTTGATGCCGGCACCGGAACGGTAATGCGTTTCAGTCCTCCAGGGAAGCTGACCAGAAGTTCGGTGCGATCGGGAAACACGATGGGATAAATGATGGCCGTCGAGGCGGATACCACATCAACTTTTGTGAGCCGAGCCTGCACTTGATCGACGCAGTCATCCCTGAAGTAGTCACGCAGTTCTGCTGCCTTGTAGGATTCAATCGCATCGCGCGCCGCTTTCAAGTAGGGTTCCGATTCCGTCTCATCCTTTACCAAGGCGGCCCGCTGCAGGAGGAGGTCGGCAAATTCGAAAAACAAGGGCCGAATCGATTGCTGGTCCGGAGTCAACGAGGTTTGTGACGCGGAAGTGACTTCCGAACGAATCGGACGCAAAGTTGCCGCAGCTTCCTGATAGGCCGACAGGGCTTCATCCAGTTTGCCCAGCCTCGTCAGAAGACGACCACTTTGCCATTGCCAGCGGTAGAGAGATTCGGGAGCGCTGCCTGCCTGTGCCGCAAATACAGCCGTTCGCGTCAGTTGAAGCGCCTCACTCAACCGATGTTCCACTTCATAGAGATGCCCAAGATGGCCGTACGCGTAGGAAACGAGGCGTTTATCGCCGAGTTGTTCGGAAATTGCAGCGGCCTCTTGGAGCAATGAGGCGGACAATTTCACGTATCGTTCGTTCGCCGCTGGTCGAGCGACTGCCAGATCGTGATAGGCGAGTGCCAGGTTGATGAGCCCGTCTGCTTTGTCGGATGAAAGTGCAAGTTCGGAAAGAAGCCGGCCGGCCTCATCCGCATACCGCGCGGCCTCGTCGAATTGGTTCAACTGAAGGGCGACCCGGGCAAGATTGATGCGGGCACGAGGCGCAAGGACACGCAGGTCTTCTTTCTGCGCCAGCCGTGCGCTCTCTTGAAAGGCGGTCATCGCCTCAGGAAGCTGGCCCTGTGAGGCTCGGACAATACCGAGATCATTCTGAAGAGCAGCGGAGAACTTGCGGATATTGTGTGTCTTGGCGATCTCCGACGCTTGCGTCAGGTATTGCAAGGCAGCGTCATATTGATGGTTCGCCACGTAAGTTTTCCCCAGCTCCGCAAGAGTCAGGGTGATCCATTTGGGATCGTTGATCTGTTGCGCCAGATGCAATGCCAATTCCTGTTGTTGAAACGCCTGATTTACGTGTCCCATCGCACGCGCCGCATGAGCTGCTTTCGTGAGGGCCTGGATTTGGCCTGGGATATTGCCTGCTTCTTCGTACAGGCGCGCGGCTTCCTTCCACGCGACGAGCGCATCTTCAAGAGCGCCTTGCTGAAGAGCAATGAGGCCTCGCTGCATGAGTTCATCCGCAGACCCCCTGGTTTCCACGGCAAGCGAGATGCCCAAGACCAGGATCACGACAAAACACATGGTCAATAATGCGATCCAACCCATGCACTTAGTCATAATCACCAAACCTCGGATGGAGATCCCCGGTCACGAAACGCTGATACCCGGCCCTGGCAAGTCGAATCTGACTGTACGGTTCAGGAAAAATATGCTCACAAGCTACGCCATACTCAGAAGGAAATCCAATACAGGATGTTGCAAAAGCCGAGACTTGGGACCGCCGCTCTCTCACGGAACACGGCCCGTTCACAGGACACTGGGTGCCCACCGACTCGCACCCGTGCGCAAGCATGACGCTCCTTATCCGTCG